>JAJRVG010000186.1 GCA_021545595.1 Zetaproteobacteria bacterium
AAGCGTCAGAGGCTCGCCGACAGACTCTTCCGGAACCTTTAGCCCCGACACGGAGGCTCGCTCACCGCCCCATGCATAGGAAGAGGCTCCAAACCATGGTGAGGCAGGCGCATCATCTTCATGCCCGCGTGCCACACTGGAACCAAAGAGGGGAAAATAGTGTGGCTTCAGACTGATATCCAGCCCCAGGGCTTCAACCACCTTGCCGATGACTGAACGCGATCGGATGATCTCAATCTCGGTTTCAGACGGCGTTTCGCCGGACAGTATGTCGGAAATTTCCCCTAAAGGCCCACCGCCCTTATTCTGCTCGACCTGGATCAGTGCATCGACCTGGTAGACGGGTGTGGCCAGCAGCGCGTAGGCCAGACCGAAGAGAGTGATGACGCCGACCACAGCAGCCAGCAGCAGGCGCCCCTCAATCAGCGTGCTGATATACTCGGAAAGATCGATCTCCTCTTCAAAGAAATCAGAGGCCTGCTGCATCAGCGGCTGTTGAGGCGTGTTCACTCTGGGTTGATCACTCAAAAGTCACCTCGAAAAAAACTGGATGCCTGTACATTAGTAAATATTCGCTATCCTGCCCAGATAGATGGCCTGAATAGTTGATTGCAGTTGATTCATGACCCTGCCCCAGACCACAACCGGAGCTGTGGAAACAAATACCACATCCCGCGGCTTCATCCGGAACTGATCTGCAAGGATCAGTGCATCGGGAGATGAGGCGTCCAGTTTATAAATAGCCGGTTTTGCCGAAAACACAAACTCACGACCCTGTGCCGGCCCGGTCTCTGCCCCGCTGCGGATCACATAAATCCGGCTTGAATTGGCACTAGTCATATCCACGCCACCGACATTGCCGAGGGCTTCCGCCAGGGTCATATAGCCTTTGTGGATCAGCAGTGCTTTCGGACTCTTCACTTCACCCAGCACAAACACCTTATTGCTCAAGTTGTCCGGCACATGCAGCAGATCACCGTCCTGCAGCAGATAGTTTTGGGCAACACTGCCGTCCTTGAGCACACTCATCAGGTCAACCAGATAGCTTTTCCCGTCACGCGTTAACTGCACATGTTGAAGATCCGCCTCGACCCGATTCTGATCGCCTTTCAATGAAGTTACGCCGCCTGCAGCATTCACCGCATCAAGCACGTGCATCGGCTTGTCCGTCAACGGGACTTCACCCGGCTTCATCACTTCACCGGTCACATAAACCTTCTGGCTGCGAAACACGGCCACCCGCACTTCCAGCTGTGGTTTTTCAATATATTCGGCCAGTCTTTTGGTAAGCCTTGCACGAATTTCCGGCAGCGTCAGGCCAGACACTTCGAGCACCCCGACATAGGGATAAAAAATAGTGCCATCGGTATGCACCAGTGTGCCGCTATCGGCAGCCGCTCTGAACTGGCCTTCAGGGATGGTCAGCTCCGGATGATCCCAGACAGTAATCTGCAGGATATCCTGCGCCTTGATACGATAAACATAGCTGCTGTCATCGACCGGCAGCAGAGGCATGTCCGGCTTTGCCGACTCGGCATTCATCTGCTGGATAACCAGAGCAGCAGTAATCGGCAACAGATCGACTTTGGCAGCTTCCACCTCCTCCACCGACCGCTCGTTCAACCCGGATTCATGTATTTGCATTCCCGGCACGGTCGAACAGGATACCAGCAGCATCGACGCCAGAAGCATCATCGCAACTTTATTTGATATACTCAGACTCCCCATCAACATTAACCCCACAACTTCTTTGACCAGGCTTTGACATCCTGCTCAATCAAACCGAGAACATGCTTAAAATACTCGGGCGACTTTTTATACGGATCAGGAATTTCTCTGTCGAGCCATTTCCCCAGCATCTGCACCCTACCACGAGCAGCGGGGGCTAGGGAATAGATGTGCTGCTGATGCCCTCCCTCCATAACCAGAATAAGATCAGAGGCAACCACCATTTCTGCCGTCAATTGCCTCGCCCGGTGGGCGGTAATGTTGAGATCGCGATCCTGCATTAATCGAACTGCCTCAGGATCGGCCGACTCTCCCACCAGCGCAGCAATGCCGACAGAGGTGATAACCACACCGGAGCCTTCCGGCGCACACGCACGCAACAGGGCTTCAGCCATTGGACTTCTGCAGATATTGCCAACACAAACAATGAGAATTGATTTAAACATCAGTCGTGAAGCGTAATGAGTAGAGGCTTAGAAATGAAGCACTGCATCCTCTATCTGGCGAAAATTGCAAAATGGTAAGCCAGTGAAACACCCAGCACATGCGCCTTAAAATTGCCGCCGGGAGCCTGAATCCGGCCATAGGAGGCAATCAGGCTGTATGGCCCTGAAAATCGGTAACCCAGCCCGGCATTGCCCTGCCAGACCATCCCTCCGCCAACATCCAGGCCGCCACCACCGGCCGCCCCGCCCAGAAGTTCAAGATCAACAAACAGTGGCGACTCAGAAACGGGCAGATGCACCCCGCCACCGACAAGGCCGGTCATATAGCCGCCTGCCTGCCCGTTGTAGGCTGCAATCCCCTGACCGCTTAGATAAAACATATCTGTGAGAAAATAGTCGCCCTGAAAACCAAATAGACTCACATTCAGATTTGCATGGTGATTCCGCCACTGTGGATCATTTTTCAGGTAGGTCTGGTGAACAACGCGCGTCCTCATGTTGTGCTGATTGTAATCGGCAAGAGAGGCCGGAGACGCGGCGCCTCCCTGCAGATCCGGCATGTTGTAGCTGTAACCGAGTTTGGCATTCAGGCTCGTAGCTCTGAAATCACCATCAGGAGCATTGACATAGCCACCACCAAACTCAACAAAAAGGTTGCTGGTAATATGTTGTTGTAGTGCCAGCGACGCATCCAGAAGCAGGCCGCCACCAGTTGCAACACTGCCGCCACCGGCAACACCAAGTGATGCTGAGGCTTTCAGCGCTGTGGAATCGGTCACTCTGAAGCGGTATCCACCACCAAGCAGTATCTGCATATAACCGTTACTCTGGCCACCCATAGCACCTTCGGCTTCGATTTTCAGAAAGGTGCTCTCACTCAAATACCGTTGCCACGCCACCCCCAGCAGATTGACGGTTGGATGCTGGGGCAGGCCACTATCGGTCAGCACACCTGCCGGCACCCTGTAGGTTCGGGATACAACAGCGAATTCTGACTCGGAAGAAGCAATATCCGAGCCTGCTTCGGACTCAACTTCTTGTCTGTCAGGCCAGCCACTCGCAATCAGGGTGCTGAAAGGATATTCATAAGCAATGTAGGGCTGAATGCTATGGCTATGACCATTGGGGAAATCGACATAGCTGATGCCGCCGCCAACATTTCCCCATGTTGACCTGAAACTGGCTCCCAGATGCGAGCGCAGCATCAGGCCACCCCCCTGCAGGGCACTCCTGCCGCCGCCAGCCCCTGCAAAGATACCCCCGTTGATTTCAATATCTTTCCAGAGCTCTTTTCTAAGCTCTGTAGCCAGACCCAGCGTGATAAAGCCGCCACGCTGCCCGGTCACAGCTCCATAAGAGCCCGAACCAAGGGATAGCCACTCATTCACATCATAGAGAAATGTTCCCCCGAGCAGCCCCATCTGTTCATTGCCGGGAAGGGTGATGTTTTCAAATGAAAACCTGAGTTTTGCGGGTGTGGTGTTAATCAGGGAGTCGGGCTCTTCTGCATATGCCGGGGAGACAAATATCAGCAACGCAATAAATCGTAACAACAGCCCCGGCATGGTTCCCCTCCATTGGTTAAAAAACAGCACACAGATTAACCCGCCTGTCACCGAACAACAGACCTGCCGTTTCATCCATACAAAAAACTGTCTCCACCCTGATCGTGCAGGCTTATCGCCATTCTATCAAGTCGTTACCTTTCGTGAGACTGCAGGCCACTGTTATTGAATCACCTCTCATCTCCCAGCAATATGTTCCCATTGGTTGCAGACAGAGGTTGTGGCCCACTACTGCCCCACCTGTTCAACTGTGTCATACCCCAGGGCATCCTCTCTTCGGCCAGAGGCCGAATTCACCTTATACCGGGCACGACCCGGTATCCATGGAAATGTTAAAAAGACTGGATTCCAGCGTTCGCTGGAATGACGGAAGTAGTCTGCATAGATATAGCAATAGCATCGCGTCATACCGGACTTGCCTGAGCAGGAGAGCTAATAATATAACGTCATACCCCAGGGTATCCATGGAAATGTTAAAAAGACTGGATTCCAGCGTTCGCTGAAATGACGGAAGTAGTCTGCATAGATATAGCAATAGCATCGCGTCATACCGGACTTGCCTGAGCAGGAGAGCTAATAATATAACGTCATACCCCAGGGTATCCCCTCTTCGGCCAGAGGCCGAATTCACCTTATACCGGGCACCGACCCGGTATCCATGGAAATGTTAAAAAGACTGGATTCCAGCGTTCGCTGCAATAACGAAAGTAGACTGCATGGCGGAGATGGTTCCATACAATCTTCCGCATTTCCCACATCCATGTGGGTCAGACGCAGGAGGTACGAGCCCATGGACGCAGTAATAACACCACGTCATACCGGGCCATGTCTGGATAGTGAAAGCAATAATAAAACGTCATACCGGACTCCGACTAAATAGTAAAACGTCATACCGGACTCGATCCGGTATCCATGGATTCCAGCGTCCGCTGGAATGACGGAAGTGTAAGTTATTGCTTTATAACATCCATCAGACAGGTTCTGAACATTATGTGGGACAGTAGTGGGTTGTGACCTGTCAGATAAGGAGAAGAAGCTTGGGTCAAATTGATATTTTTAATGGTGATGCTGACGGCATCTGTGCCCTGCAACAGCTCCGGTTGCACACCCCGTTCGACTCCCAACTCATAACGGGCATTAAACGGGATATCAGATTGATGGATCACATCACCCCGCAGAAAGGTGACTCCATTACCGTGCTTGATATTTCACTGGACAGAAACAGAGCTGCACTGATCAGGGCTCTCGGTCAGCAGATTCATGTCACCTGGTTCGACCACCATTATGCCGGTGATATCCCGGACTCACCCTGCCTCTCTGCCCACATCGACACCTCTGCAGAAACCTGCACCAGCCTGCTGGTGAACAGCCATCTGAACGGGGCACATCTGGCATGGGCGGTTGTCGGTGCCTTTGGCGACAACCTTCATGATGCCGCCAGCCAGGCAGCACTGCCGTTAAATCTCTCTGCCGAACCCCTGGCCCAGCTTCGACAACTGGGTGAATGCATCAACTATAACGGCTATGGAACATCTCTGGATGATCTGCACTTTCACCCGGAGACACTTTACCGGCTTATTCACCCTCACTCCGAGCCTTTCTCATTTATCCATGAGAGTCCCGCCTTTCAGCAGCTCTCCGATGGTTATGCGGAAGATATGATCCACGCCAGAGCATCCGCCCCCTATCTTGAGAGTGATAGTACAGCTATATACATGTTACCCGACACCCCCTGGGCGCGAAGAGCGTCCGGTATGCTCGGAAATGAGCTCGCCCGCAACAATCCCCGCCATGCACATGCAATCATTTCTGCAACAGGAGAGGGGTATTTTCGAGTCAGTGTCCGCGCCCCCTTAAACAACAGAGAGCACGCGGAGACACTATGCATGCAGTTCCCGACCGGAGGTGGAAGAAAAGCCGCAGCAGGCATTAATGAGCTGCCGGAATCTGCTCTTGATAGATTCATTAAGGCTTTTCAAGAGACATACAGGAAATAGAACACCAGCTACCCGGCAACAGATCGGTTTCAGCCGGGTTGACTTCATTGCAGCCCCCCCTATAGTTCGCCGCGCTCAAGTCGAGCAACAATATTGACGCGGGGTGGAGCAGTGGTAGCTCGTCGGGCTCATAACCCGAAGGTCGTCGGTTCAAGTCCGGCCCCCGCAACCAAACATATCAAGGGTTTACGGTATTTCACCGTAAGCCTTTTTTTTTATTTGTGCACTATTTGTGCATTTTCCTCGATACAAGTTTGTTACAAATACTTCACTTTGTTAGAAATATCACATGTTGAATTCAATTGAACTTCGCTGCCCAACCTTCGAAACCAAAACGGATGCCCTTGCATATGACAGGCGAGCCAAGCGCTTGCTGGAAGGATATAGAGGGATCCGTCGAATTGGATTTATGCAGTACCGTCTGCAGTATCGTCCAAAAGGATTCAGACCATTCGACAGGGTATTCAGAGATATCGACCAAGCTATTGAGATGCACTCTAAGTTAAAAGCAATGTACCAATCTGGTCTGTTGGAGCCTACCGAGCACTTCACGGCCACGCTGAAAGGCCTGTTACAACGCTACAGCGATGAAGTGGTTCCCAAGATATCATCATACCCAAGCCGAGAGAAAAGCAGACTGAGGAAACTGTGTTCATACGATATAGCAAAAGTATTAGCACACAAACTTGCTCGCCAGCACTTTAACGCCTGGAGAGATATACGCCGCTCTGAAACCAGTTTAAGAAAAGGTGTTGAAAAGCCAATTAGCCGAAAAACAATTAAAGATGAACTAAGCCTCATCAAACGCGTTCTGGAATATGCTGAAGATGAATGGGCAATAGAATTACCAAAAGGAAACCCTATTGACGTCAGGCGGATCATGCGACGCATTGAAAATGATAAAGTTGAAAAGAAAGCGATAGCATCACCCGATATCGAGGCCAAACTTCTGGAGGCTTGCGCAAAATATGGAGATGGCCATTCACTTCGTGATCTGGTTGAGCTTGGATTGGCTACCGGTTGTCGCCGTGGCGAGCTGGCAGGACTATGCTGGGAAAATATTTTCATTGATGAGCGAATCATGAGAGTCAGAAACAAAGACCGAAAACACGATGGCAAGCAACTTAGAGGTGTGCCACTAGGGCCAAGAGCACTCGCAGTCCTGAAACGTATAGGTATCCAAGACAATGGATCTGTATTCATTTACACCAATCCGGATTCAATCACCAAAGCAATGTCCAGAGTAAGGAAAAAACATCCGGATGTTCCCGACTTTGAGTTCATTACACCCCATTCCTTACGACATACAGCCATCACCAGACAGCAGAAGAAAGGACTTTCCCCAGCACAAGTGCAGGCAATGTCCGGACATAAAACAACGCAAATGCTAGATAACTACACTCATCTTCAGGCCGAAGATGTTATTGAATTTGCGGACTAATAAGCCTGACGGATTAATAAGAACTTCTCTCCACTGGCCTTGCAGGTTACTAGATGAGTTCTGTGGTTCTGGACAACATAAGGGTGTTTCACACCCTAATACCATCTCTTCAGCTAAAGGTTTTCTGGAGCTTGATTCTGTAGCCCCTTGGGCAGCCAGACTCTTTAGCCAGATGAAAACAATGTTGTAATAAAACAAAAAGATAGAGTGTTGTCTCATGCACCTGCCTGCAAAGATTGTAGTGGTTCGGCAATTGTGTAGGATTAGAAAAGGGTAATAATCTAAACCTAGGAGATTACCCATGAGCCACAGGAAACGAACCACGTACACGAAGGAATTCAAGCAGGAGGCTGTTGATTTGATACTGGATCAAGGCTA
>JAJRVG010000187.1 GCA_021545595.1 Zetaproteobacteria bacterium
TATATGGTGTGTTTAAAGATAGTCCGGGGAAAAGCTTCGCCTATGAAGGCCTGAAGCTGGAAAACATCTATCAGCTCTTTGAACAGGGTGAACGCTGGCTTGATGCAGGACTCTATTTTGAATATTTCATCCCGGAGAGCTCCCTCAACAAATCGGATGTTTTTGAGTTCAAACTACTGCTTGAGAAAGAGAGTGGAAAAGTGATCAACACCGCCAACCTCGTGTTGAAAAAAGAGCTGGGCGCAAATGCGACAAAAAACACAGGCGCAGGTTACGCATGGCGAAGCAAATGGCGCTGGACGAAACAATTTGAGCCAGCCATTGAGGTCTATGGTTCACTCGGAGAGGTGGGTGGTTTCGGTCCGTTAGCAAAACAGAGTCATCAGGCTGGCCCTGTCTTTCTGGGCAAGCTTGGCAGTGGTTTCGATTATGAGTTTGGATACCTCTTCGGACTCACATCAGGCAGTGATGACGGATTGCTTAAACTGATTATCGGCTATGAATTTTAGCCTGTTGATATGAATCCGGAAAAGCCGGTGCGTCAGTGAGGACCTGACGCGCTTTTTTCTGTTGAGTTGAACATAGATAATCAGACGCTCTCCGTTTTATCAAGACAATGAATTAATCGCAGTCTTTCTTTTTCTTATCATGTTCTTTTTTATCAGCCTTGGATGACTCATCGCCACCCTGACTGGAGCGCAAATAAGCAACCAGTGCATCGATCTCATCTCCCGAGAACTTCTTCCCGTATGCCTTCATCATTTTTTTCTTACCACCATTGGTGATTACATCACGCAACTGATCCGCATCCTGTATCATTGCTTTGATTGCCGGGCCAGCCTTCTTCTTATCCATGGCATGACACATCTTACATTTCTTGTTGAACAGCTTGGCTCCATCAATGGAATCAGCAGCTACGATAGGGACAGCCATCAAGCTAACGGCTGCCATCAGGATCAATGTTTTGATTGTTGTTTTCATTCCATGCTCCTTTGGCTAAAGATATTTATACCATAGCATAAAGTGGTTGAGGGGTCAGGTCTTGTTTGGCGCATTTCTTAACTCTCCTCCATCATCATTACAAACAGCTCTGTGGCTTTGGGGTTGATGCCTGCCTGGAAGAGCAGCGTGGTCACTTGCCCACAATGACAGATCTGGTAATTAAACTGATTCTGATAATTAAACATCCCTCGTCCCCTGTTCTTGAGCATAGACCTATATTGAAAGAACTATTAAATCATGGTTTTTGTGACCCATACCACATTCTTTGATGCGATATCTGTTTACTGTTTGCCACCTATCAACAGGAACAACAAGTTAAAGGCCTGCCAATCCCTCCCCCTTCCCCCTCTTTGGCAGGCCTTTTTTCTGCCTGCGGTGCAGCGTATGGCTTAGCACCTTTCGAATCATCAACCTCTACCTCCACCCCAACCCCATCGACCATAGTGATATAATAAGTAAACATTTTATTCGGTTGATCCCAGCCTCTATTTCTTCATAGTTCCCTCTCATTAAACAGAAAAAGGCATCACACCCATGAAACGCACTACCGCAACGTCCACTAACGCCGCCAGAGCCAACGACCTGGTCACAGGCCTGCAACAGCGATTTGTGCAGGGGCTGGAGAGACTGGCAGCGGCACATAACAGCCCACAGAGCTTTACACCGGTTGAGTGGTTCCGTGATGAGGGGCTTCATGGCGGTGGTATTCGTTTCGCCACACGGGATGGCGACCTTTACGGGCGCGGTTCGGTGAATGCTTCACAGGTACATTATGATGATACTCCTGAGAAGAAGCTCGGCTCAGCCACGGCCATCTCCACCATTATTCATCCCGTACACCCGCTGGCCCCTTCGGTGCATATCCATATCAGCTGGACAGAGATGAAATCGGGCCGGGGTTACTGGCGCGTGATGGCAGATCTTAATCCATCCAATGAGATTGATACGGATAGAGAGTCATTTTTCGCAAGCCTCAGGAAAGCCGCGCCGGCACAATTCGCCGATGCCAGGGCAGAGGGCGAGCGCTACTTCTATATTCCGGTATTGGGCCGGCATCGCGGCGTGGCGCACTTCTATCTGGAAAACTACAGCACAGACGACATGGAAGCGGACTGCCGGTTAGCAAAGTCTATCGGTGAGGCGGCAATCGACAGCTATCTGAATATCCTGACCCATGCACTCAATAATCCACCTGAAGCCACCAGGGTGCAGCGTGCCAGACAACTCGCCTATCACACGCTCTACTTTTTCCAGGTATTGACGCTGGATCGTGGCACCACCACAGGTCTGTTGGTTCATGATCAGAATGATCTCGGCATCATGGGCTCGCTTCCGGCCCATGTGGATCGTGACCTGCTCAAATCGTGGGCGGAGAAGATGGAGAAGCCGCAGGATGAGCTGCTTAGAGGATTGATCGCAGTGCTGCCGGATCAGAGCCCGGTGCTGGTGGATGAAGCGGTGAAACAGAAATTGGCAGCCGTGGTGCGAAATCACTACAGGGCACATCCGGAAGCGATTGCCATGCAGGCCTGAGACTGTAAATCCAACTGTGTAAATATTTCAAACAGCTATTATGCTGACAGGAGTATTTATGAAGAAGAAAGAAAAATATGATCCAAAGATAGTTGCGTTAGCCAGTGAGCTTGCAAAACATATGAA
>JAJRVG010000188.1 GCA_021545595.1 Zetaproteobacteria bacterium
CCCGGCTTAGCCATTGGTATGATGCTGACGGCTTATTGATCGATACGGGCCTTTTTATCTATTTTCAGGCACCCAACTCCTATACCGGTGAAGATGTTGTCGAGCTTCAGGCGCACGGAAGCCCTGTTCTTTTAAGGGCTCTTCTGCAGCGGATTTTTGAACTCGGTGCAACCCCTGCAGAGCCGGGAGAATTTACCCGAAGAGCCGTGGAAAACAGTAAAATGGATCTTGCTCAGGCTGAAGCAGTCATCGCCTGTATCGATGCTGCCACGCTTCGAGCTGTAAAACAGGCTCAGCGCCATCTGCAGGGGGAGTTTGGTTTAAAGATTGAGGCTTTAATGCATCAGTTAACGGGAGTCGTTGCTCATGTTGAGGCATGCCTGGATTTTCCGGAAGAGGAGATACCTGGCGCTCTTTTTGACACCCTTCGCAGGGATGTTACCCGGGAGTTGATTGAGCCGCTCAGGCAGTGGCTCTCCACAGCGCCGCTGGGGGAGAGGCTTTTCGATGGTGCAACCGTTGCCATTATCGGTGCACCAAACGTAGGCAAATCAAGCCTTTTAAATGCCCTTGCAGGCAGGGACCGCGCCATTGTCAGTGATATTCCAGGAACCACCCGTGATGTTCTCGAGGTAGATTTTGAGGTGCACGGTATTCCCATTCGCCTCGCAGACACAGCAGGCATGCGAGTCAGTGACAATCTAATTGAGCAGGAGGGTGTGCGCAGGGCGCACGTAACCGCAGGCGATGCCGATCTGGTTCTATTTATTGCTGATGTCGGAAGACCTGAGACATGGACGTGTGACTATGCAGCCGATATCAAGCTGATGAACAAAACAGATTTGACCCATCGGCCCATAGGGGATGATTTTCTCTCGATCTCAGCAAAAGACGGCAGTGGCCTTGAGCCGCTGCGCAACCGTCTGGCCGAGCTGCTTGGTGAGGTTGCTGCGGGCGAAGAGGGGGTTATGGTGACCCGTTCACGACATCGACAAGCCCTCCAGGGGGCTTTGGAACATATAGAGACTGGACTAGGCATGCTTGGTTCTGAGGAGCACCTTGATCTGGTTGCACTGGAGTGGCGCAGGGCGTGGACGTTGCTGGGAGAGATTCTTGGCATTGGCGATGTTGAGTCGATCCTTGACCGTATTTTTTCTGAATTTTGTATTGGAAAGTAGCGATTCTAGCTGTTTTTTCTTCAATAAACATGCCTGTAACCGTCATAATCCCGCTTCATCTCAGAAATCGATATGAACGGGAGGGAGCGTGCTGACTGCACATTGGCTTCCGTATGATTTGAACCAATAACTAATTTAGGGGGATATATGTCTGCTAAGCATCCTGTCATTTCCGTAACCGGCTCTTCCGGTGCGGGCACCAGCACTGCAAAAGTTGCACTGGAGCACATCTTTCATCGTGAGCAGGTTACCGCTGCAATTGTAGAGGGCGACTGTTTCCACCGTTATGGCCGTATTGAATTCAAAGAAAAGGCCAAAGAGTTTGAGGCGAAAGGCAAACGCCTGAGTCACTTCTCTGATGATGCCAACCTTTTTGATAAACTTGCCGAGCTGTTCAAAGCCTATGGAGACACCGGCCTTGGTAAGGCTCGCACCTACGTCCATGATGACCAGGAGGCAGAGCTCTATGGTGTTGATTCAGGCCTTTTTACTGCCTGGCGCGATGTAGGCGAAGGCTCGGATCTGCTCTTTTATGAAGGCCTGCACGGCGGTGTGGAAGAGGTTCGTCCCTATACTGATCTTTCCATGGGTATTGTACCTGTTGTCAACATCGAATGGATTCAGAAGATTCACCGTGACACTGCAATGCGGGGCTACTCATCAGAAGCTGTGGTGGACAATATCCTCTCCCGTATGCATGACTATGTTCATTTCATTACGCCTCAGTTTACCTATACCGATATCAACTTTCAGCGCGTACCTCTGGTTGATACATCCAACCCGTTTGTGGCACGTGATGTTCCGACACCGGATGAGAGCCTGATGGTGATTCGTGTTCGGAACCCTCAGAAGTTTGGTGTGGACTTCCCATATCTGCTATCCATGCTGAAAGATTCATTTATGTCCCGCCGTAACACACTCGTTGTTCCATCCAGCAAGATGTTGCTGGCCATGGAGCTGATTCTCTCTCCGATTATTCATGACATGCTGGAGAAGAAGCGCACAACTTAACCCGATCTGAATGCTCTGATCAATGGGGGGCTTCGGCCTCCCTTTTTTGTATACAACACAACCAAATGTGTAATTTTATTTATTAACCACCAGATGTAGTACCCCAATAAAATTACAGCAGTTTTTTCACTGTGTTTCTGGATTTCACCCCTGAAGATACGTAACCTGCTCCGTCCTATGGCTTCAAATCAGAGCAATATGTTTCACGTGAAACATCCCGATGGACCGGTTGATGTTTTGGTGGTTGGCGCTGGACACGCAGGCTGCGAGGCCGCGTTGGCGGCGGCGCACAGGGGGGGGCGTGTGCGGCTTATTACTCAGAACCTGGACACCATTGCAAAAATGTCGTGCAACCCGGCCATTGGCGGGGTGGGCAAAGGGCATCTGGTTCGTGAGGTTGATGCGTTAGGAGGAGCCATGGGGCTGGTTGCCGACCGCTCTGCCATTCAGTACCGCGTACTTAACCAGCGAAAGGGGCCGGCGGTTCAGGCAACCCGCGCCCAGTGTGACCGGCGGCTCTATCATATTCATATGCGATCCATACTTGATGCAACACCCGGTCTCTTTCTTCACCAGGGAACCATCAGTGAGCTGACTTTTGCTGGCGGCAGGGTAACCGGGGCGGTTGACGAATTCGGGGTGGAACATGAGGCGGCAGCCCTGATTTTAACCACTGGAACATTTTTGGGTGGCCAGATTTATGTGGGGGAAAAGCAGTTCCCTGCCGGAAGGGCGGGTGATGCGGCGGTTTCCGGACTGACGGACGAGCTGTATCAAAAAGAGCTGCGCCTTGGCCGTTTGAAAACAGGAACACCCCCAAGGCTTGATCGCAGAACCATTAATTGGAGCGCATTGGAGCTGCAGCAGGGAGAAGAGCATGCCACCCCCTTCTCTGTAGATAGCAAGGCGCTGATTCAGGATCAGGTTGCCTGTGCCATTACCCGCACAACAGAACGGACGCATGAAATTATACGTGAAAATCTCGATCGCTCGCCGATCTATTCCGGAAGCATTGAGAGTTCCGGCCCGCGTTACTGCCCGAGCATTGAGGATAAGGTTGTCCGTTTTGCTGATAAGAGCAGCCACCAGATATTTCTTGAGCCGGAGGGAAGAGATCATGAAGAGGTTTATCCCAACGGCATTTCAACATCGCTGCCGATTGATGTGCAATGGGCATTTGTTCGCTCTATCAAAGGCCTGGAAAAGGCCAACATCATTCGTCCCGGCTATGCCATAGAGTATGATTACGTAGACCCTACAGAGCTCCTGCCAACGCTGGAGTGCAAAAAAGTTCCCGGCCTTTTCCATGCAGGGCAAATCAGTGGTACGACGGGTTATGAGGAGGCTGCTGCCCAGGGGGTGATTGCCGGAATCAATGCGGCGGCTCTCACTACAGGTGTTGAAGCCTGGATTCCTGATCGGTCGGAGGCCTATATGGGCGTGATGGTGGACGACCTGGTAAACAAAGGTGTTTCTGAGCCATATCGCATGTTCACCTCAAGGGCCGAGTTCCGGTTGCTGTTGCGTGAGGATAATGCTGATCTGCGCCTGGGGGACACGGCTATACGCCTGGGGCTTTATGGCAAAGAGCGTTCCAGATCATATATAAAGCGTGCCCAGCTTCTAAACAGGGGTGTTGAGGAGGTGCGTGCTACTATTGTGGGCACGGGCAGGGAGTGGCGCCGACGTATTAAGGAGCTCGGCCTGGCCATGCCTCAGCAGGGGATGGGCTTTGCTGCCTACTGCCACCGTCAGGATGTTGATGTCGGCGATGCATTGCGCCTGTTGAACGTTGCCCCTGACCTGAACGGCCGTGACAGAAGCAGTCTGAAGGCATTTATTCACTATGAGGGCTATCTTGATAAACAGGCTCTGGAGGTCGAGCGCTTCCGCCAGCTTGAAATGCAGGTGATTCCTTCCGAATTTGATTACAATAGCGTGGTCGGCTTGAGTCATGAGTGTCGTCAGCGGCTACTGAGCGGCAGGCCCGGCAATCTGGGGCAGGCTGCAAGAATGTCGGGCATTACACCGGCTGCGATTACATCATTGATGATTCAATTGAGACAACTGAAGGTATGAACAATGAAGCTCTGGAGAGATACTGCAGCGAGGTGCTCCGTTTTAGAGGGGCGCTGAACCTTACTTCGATCAGGAGTGAGAAGGAGTTTATGGCACGCTTTGTTATCCCTTCGGTTGCATTGGCCCAGTGGATGCCAGAAGCGGGCCGGCTGCTGGATATCGGGAGCGGTATGGGCATTCCGGGCATTCCCCTTCTGGTTGCCAAGCCCGGTCTTCAAGGCGTTCTGGTTGAGCGCAGGAAGAAGCGGGCAGAGTTTCTCAGGCATATTGTGCGCACCCTGCAGCTGGATGCAGAGGTCTATGATACGGATATTAATGTGTTGCCGCACCTGGGGGTGAATGTTTGTGTGGCCAGAGCCGTTACACATATTCCCGACCTGCTTAAGATGTGTGGCAGGCACGCAGAGCCAGGGGCGATTGCCGTGCTTCCTGTGCCACAGAGTGCTGAGCCTGCTCCGGCAGAGGGGTGGCACTTTGATATGAGCTATTTTATTGAGGCAGGTGATGAGCAGCAGATTCACTGCTACAGTTACCCTTCATGATTAGAAGGGGAGCCACAACAAGAGGGGGATGTTTCACGTGAAACACAAGAACTTTGGATCAGTTATCGCCATTGCAAACCAGAAGGGAGGCGTTGGCAAAACCACGACAAGTATAAATCTGGCAGCTTCTCTGGCTGCATTGGACAAGCGCGTGCTGTTGCTGGACATGGATCCGCAGGGGAATACAACCTCTGGCCTGGGCGTTGAAAAGCAGCATGTCGAGCGTGGTATGTACGATGTTCTCATACAGGAGGGTTCGATCGATGAGGTGCTGCGTGAAACAGATTGCGAAGGGCTCTATCTGGTACCGGCAAGCATGGACCTTGCTGGTGCAGAGATTGAACTGGTAACAGAGGAGGGACGTGAGCAGATCCTTCAGCAGGCCTTCGATAGCTTTCAGGGCGAACCATTTGACTTTGTGATCATCGACTGTCCGCCTGCGCTTAACCTGTTAACACTTAACGCATTAACAGCTTCAGATCGTGTGTTGATTACCCTGCAGACAGAATTTTATGCCATGGAAGGGTTAACCCAGCTGATTGATACCATTCGTCGGGTAAAGGGTGGCTTAAACAGCGACCTGTCGATGGATGGTATTCTGTTAACCATGGTAGACCGGAGAAACAACCTGGCTCAGCAGGTAGAGAGCGAAGTGAGGGCCTATTTTGGCAACCAGGTCTATCAGAACATTATCCCCAGAAATGTTCGCCTGTCGGAGGCACCAAGTTTTGGTGTTCCTGCGATGTACCATGATATTCGCTCCACAGGGGCTCAGGCCTATATTCAGGTTGCACAAGAGATGATTCAGCGCCAAGCGGTGTGAGGAGAGAGAGATGAGAAAACCGATGAAAAAACGTGGTTTGGGACGCGGCCTGGATGCGCTGCTATCCGACACTCCAATAAAAGAACTGGTAGATGAATCATCTAACATATTGATTTCTAAGATAAAACCAAACTCTTACCAGCCAAGAACACACTTTGACACAGGCGAGCTGAAGTCTCTAACTGACTCCATTCGAAAAGAGGGGGTATTGCTACCGATTCTGGTTCGACCCTCCGGAGATGGGTATGAACTGATTGCCGGAGAGCGACGCTGGCGGGCATCTCAGGCGGCAGGCCTGCTGAAGATTCCAGCCGTTGTTCGTGAGGTTAATGATCTGCAGGCACTGGAGCTCGCCATTATTGAGAATGAACAGCGTGATGACCTTACGGCGATTGAATCTGCCCGGGCTTATCAGCGCCTCGTCAGCGAGTTTGGCTACACTCAGCAGCAGGTTGCCGAGCGAATTGATGTCTCCCGCGTACAGGTAAGTAATATGATCCGGCTACTTCAGCTTCCGGAAGTGATCCAGAAGATGATCGAGGATAGAAAACTGAATATGGGTCATGCCCGCCCGCTTGTCGGGCTGGAGCGATCCCGAGCCATTGAACTGGCACGCCATGGCATCGAGCATGAGTGGAGTGCACGTCAGATGGAGAGAGAGGCCAGGAGGGCTGCAGGGCAGGGAACGAAGAAAGTGACTGCTCATGAGGTTGATGCCGATGTATCCGCACTTCAGGATGAGCTGAGCCGCACCCTGGGGTTACCGGTTACCTTTCAGTGCAGGAAAAGTGGTGCCGGAGAGTTAAGAATTGCATACACCCGGCCTGAAGAGCTGGACGGCGTACTTAAGCGTTTAAGACGTCCTCTGTGAGAGTTAACGGAGAGCACCTCCGTGCCATAAGCTGGGTTGGGGGGGCAAATGGTTTTCTGCAGTGGATTGATCAGTGCCATCTTCCACATCGCTTCATATTAAAAGAGAGTCGGGATGCGGAAGCCGTTGCCTGCGCTATTGAGAGCATGGAGGTGCGGGGAGCACCGGCGATTGGCGCTATGGCTGCTTTTGGTCTGGCTCTGGCTTTTGCTACTGATCGAGATCGGTTTGAGTCGCACTGGCTTCCCCGGTTCAGACGGACACGGCCAACAGCCGTGAATCTCTTCCATGCCTGTGATGCCATGGAAGCAGTGGCTACAACAGGGGCGACAGAGCAGTTAATGATTGATGCAGCATGTGCCTATGCTGACAGTGAGGTGGAGCGATGCAGAAAGATGGGCGAGCATCTGGCAGAGGCTCTGGCCATCGGGGAGCGGCGCATCCTCACCCACTGTAATGCTGGCTGGCTGGCAACGGTGGATTGGGGAACGGCTCTGTCAGGCATCTACCATCTTGCCAGGGCAGGTGAAACTCCATCCGTACTGGTGGACGAGACCCGGCCCCGCCTTCAAGGGGCAAGACTTACAGCGTGGGAACTCTATCAGGAGGGGGTCTCATGTCGGATTCAGGTTGATAGCGCCGCTGCGTGGATGATGGCACAGGGCAGAGTGGATGCGATTGTGGTCGGAGCGGATCGTATTGCTGCCAACGGTGATGTCGCCAATAAGATAG
>JAJRVG010000014.1 GCA_021545595.1 Zetaproteobacteria bacterium
AGCCACAATGGATGGCAGCCGCATTAAAGCACTCGGTTATGGAGAGGTTCGTCCTGTTGCCAGCAATGAGTTCAAGAAAGGAAGAGCCATGAATCGGCGTATTGATATTGTTATTGAGCCACCGCATGACTGAGTACCCCGTACTCGATCAGTTCCCTGAAGAGATTCGTAAACATGTCGAAGTGCTACTGGAAAGCTATAGCGGTCAGAGTGCCTATAAAGGGACTTTTCTAATCGAAACACTTCGCCTGCTTGAGACCCAGCACAATACAGCGGATCTGAAAATGCTCACACATATGCTGCGTGAGGTTCGTCATGGCCTGGGAGTCTTTGAACACTATAAATCCTGGAGAAAGGCCACATTCTTCGGCTCTGCACGCACCCAACCATCCGATCCCTGCTATCGTCAGGCTCACGACTGTGCTCAAGCACTGCGTGATGAAGGTTTTATGGTCATAACCGGCGGTGGCGGTGGCCAGATGCAGGCTGCCAATGAGGGGGCCGGCCGGGAGCGCTCCTTTGGTATCAATATCAATCTTCCCATGGAACAACATCCCAACCATGTAGTGGATGGCTCTCCCCGCCACTTCTACTGCCAATACTTCTTCACCCGTAAACTCTTCTTCCTGAAGGAGAGTGATGCAGTGGTACTGACCCCTGGTGGTTTTGGTACTCTGGATGAGACTTTTGAGACTCTGACACTACTACAGACAGGTCGAAACCCTCCGATCCCGGTTGTATTGCTGGAGGCGCCGGGTGATGACTACTGGGGGCCTTTTATCCGTTCATGGATTCGCCGGCTTATCGATGATGGCCTGATCAGTTCCGATGACCAGCATCTTCTCTATCACACTGACAACAACCAGTCAGCAGTAGATTATATCACTGATTACTACGTCAACTATCATAGCTTCCGCTACGTGGACAGGTGGATTCTACTGCGAATTCTTAATCCTCTCTCTGTTGAGACCATGGAGCGGCTGAATGCCGAGTTCAGCGACATTCTTCACAAGGGTGGGATCGAACAGATATCTAACTGGCCGAAGTCGGATGATAAATGCTATAAACATCTGCCACGATTACGCTTTAAGCTTGATCACAACCGGATGAACACACTGCCTCAGCTGATCAGGAGAATGAACGCCCTCTACCTGAGAGAGCATAACAACGCCACTTAACATTCCGGTTTCAAGTAGCCTGACCTTCCAGCAAATCATAACCTGCAAAAAAAACCGAAACACTGACACAGTTAAAGCTGCCCGGGATCAAACGTGTCATGGATGTGGAAAAATAGAGCAGATGGATGGGCTGTCCATTACTCTCAGGCCGATTACCAGCGATGAAACCAGGCGAGCCCCAGATTATTGGAGTCATTTCCGACTCGAGTGATTACTCCCTTACTGGCAGAGAACTTTAAAATATTCTTCCTGTCCAGTGCCAGCGAATAGGTTGCGCCAACACGGGAATTTGCCTGTCTGTCTGGTAAATTCACACCACTCTTATGGGTGCTGCCACCAAAATAGTAGTTACCGCTAAAGGCAACCCACTGCCCTGGAGAAAGATCATAGGTAAAGTGTGCCTGCAGATTATAGAGTGGATCCTGCTGCAGGGTTACACCGCCAATGTACGCATTGTTGTCGCTGTAGATGCTAACCCCTGCAGCCACCTGTACACTAACAGCATGCCACGGGAATGAAGCCCCTATTTCAGGTTTGATAAACCAGCGGTTGGCACCGATATTCAGCAGTTTGTTCATATCATACAGGCCGGTTGGCGCACTCACCTGCAGGCTGGCTCCCACTACAACATCCTTTTTCTGCCTCACAAAATCTTCTATTTTCAGGGCCGGTGCACCATAAAAGTTATAGATCAGCCGCGCTCGCATATCACCCTGGCCGCAAACATTGCGACTCAGGCGTTTGCCATTCACCAGGGCATTGCCGGAGACACAAACGTACGGGAAGGAGAGATCAAACCGGGCAGAGTTCCCGGCAATATCCAGCGTTCGGATATAAACAAGAGTGGAGGCATCAATGCGAATAGAGGCATCTTTCAATGGTATCGAAGGTGTAACACTCACACCGCCCTCCGAATAGCCATAAGCAATGGCAATATGGTTCTGATCAATTGGCAGATTGATGTAAGATCTTGGCTCAAGATCATGTGCCCGGGCTTCACCAGACATAAGCCCGTTCATCAGGATGATTGCCAGCAGCAGTGTTTTGAATAGTGCCCGGATCATAACCCTTAAAGAGCCCCTTCATATCTCAGCCTGTTGTTACAAGTATCGAATAGCAGACGCTTTATCCCAATGGTTAGTCATGTTTTCCATACTCCCGGGTTGCAGAGGCCTTATTCAAACAGGGGGACGTTTTGTGACATTCTGAGAAGTTCAATGGTGTCCAGTCGATCATCAATCTGATAAAAACGGGCTACTTTTTTTGCCGGCAGCGCTTTTTTAAACTGTTTCAGATAAGATCGTTTTACCCGAACCATCTCATGCTGAAACAGTAAAAAATTATCGAGGAGTTTCAGGGCCTTCCTGTCTGTGACTGAATGGGTGTTATACAGGTCACTGTATTCAAAGATGAGTTTAAGCAGCCGATCCTTCACCCGGTTAGTTGCCACACGATATTCATGATATGTTGGCCAGAATGCCTGTTGCTCTGCTTCAGACAAGGTTATGTTATTCGCAACAATGGCCTTTCTCTCTACATGCAGTGCAGACCTGATTAGTTCAATTTTGGCTTGATGAATTTCGTATGAATCCGGTTCACTCGCCTGAGCTGCTACACTGGAAACCCCGAGTAACACTGCTGTAATGGTCATCACAAACTTCATGCTTACTCCCACTGATAATTAACAATACTACCCTGATATAACGTAAAAACATCATAATAATCAACAGATTCTACCCGGATTTTCTACCCCTCGGCAAAAAAACCTGTCGAATTGGCCAGATCAACAAACTGTTCCTGATATTCCGCCATCTCTTCCATAACCACCCGAGCATCCTCCG
>JAJRVG010000189.1 GCA_021545595.1 Zetaproteobacteria bacterium
AGCAAGCAGTTTGCCTGCCTCATGCCTCTCTTTAACCTTTGACATCCACTCATCCATGCCGGCAGCCAGCTTGCCAAGCTCTGTAACCTGCTCCATGGCACGGGCAATAACAGCAGGCCAGTCACGCGGACGAATCAGTGCGTCATTGGTTGGTGAGCTGTTGGTGCGGTAGTTCATGGCACCAATACGGGTGATCGGACGTCCGGCATTGATACGTTTACGCAACCGCTGCATCAACAGGGGCAGGCGCTGGCGAAGATCCGAACCAAGCACCACCACCTGCTCGGCATCCTCAATCTGCTGTGTGGTCATGGAGAGCCCCTCTTCGAAAGAGAACTTCCGCATATCACGACGATGCAGATCAAACGCAACCTTCGCATCCTCAAAAGCAACATTATGCAACAGGCGAATAGATGTCAGACCTTCAACACTCCAGTCAGGAGAGAAAACAATACCAACCTTTTTCCCCTGCAGAAGGGAGGCGGCACGATCTATGGCATCATCCCAGCTTGAGGAGACCATCTTACTTTTTTCACGAACTTTCGGCTCAAGAATTCGTTCATCCGAGCGGAATGCATCATAGACGTAACGACCACGGTCACATATCCACGGCTCTACCCCGTTACGATCAGGGCGAACGCGAATCACCTCATCTCCACGGGACTCAATACTGATATCACACCCCTGTGGGCACTGCGTGCAGGTACTTTTGTGACGTGTTACTTCCCATGGGCGGCTGATATTGTTCGATGGCTTGTCCAGCAGTGCCCCAACAGGACAGATATCAGGCAGATTCCCGGAGAGTTCGGAACTCAGGCAATCTTCAACAATACCGTCAATACGCATATGATCACCGCGATCAAGTACCCCCATATCACTGGTGCCGGCAATCTCCTCGGAGAAACGGACGCAGCGGGTGCAGTGGATACAGCGGGTCATGCAGGTGCTGACAAACGGGCCGAGATCATGATCAATGACAGCACGTTTCATCTCACTGTAACGGCCATGAGAAACGCCATGCTCAACAGCATAGTCCTGCAGCTTACATGCCCCGCCCTGATCACAGACCGGACAATCAAGCGGATGATGAATCAGAAGATACTCCATCATCATCTCACGATCTTTCTCAAGCCCTTCGGATTGGGTGCGAACCTTCATCCCCTCTGCAACGGGTGTACAGCAGGATGCTGCGGGCTTGTTCCACCCCTCAACCTCAACCAGACACATACGGCAATTTGCTGCCACTGACAGCTCAGGGTGATAGCAGAAATAGGGAACTTCAGCACCATGCCCGCGACATGCTTCGAGAATGCTGGTACCCGCAGCCACTGTCACTTCCTCATCATTGATATAGAGCACTGTCATGCCGCGCCTCCATGCGCAGCACCCTTGCGGGCGCCTTTCAGGCGTGTAATTTCTCTATCCTGATAAATTGTCATGATGACTTCTCCTGCAAACGACTGCGCAGTTCATCAGGAAAATGCTTCAATAGCGAAAGAATCGGTGCTGCTGCACCATCAGCCAGCGCACAGATTGTCCGCCCGGCCATATGCACCGATGCATCATTCAAAACCTTCAGATCATTTTCGCAACCATCTCCATTTTCAACACGAACCATTATCCGCTCAAGCCAACCGGTACCCTCACGGCACGGTGTACACTGGCCGCAGGATTCGTGTGCATAGAAGTGAGCCAGACGGCGTGTAAGAGCAATAACGTCTGCCGTCTCATCCATCACGATAATGGCTCCGGAACCCAGCATGGAGCCCGCTTTGGCCAGGTCATCGTAGGTCAACGGAACATCGTAGTCATCTGCCAGAATCCATGGTGTGGATGAGCCACCCGGAATGATCGCCTTGGGAACTGTGCCATGCTGCAAGCCACCACAATGGTCTTCAATCAGTGTTCTCATGGTCGTTCCCATCGGTACTTCGTAGTTGCCCGGCTTGTTCACATGGCCGGAAACTGAAAATATCTTCATGCCGGTATTGTTCGGTTTACCAATCGCCGCATGCCAGGCACCACCATGCTCCAGAATAGCCGGAATGGTCGCCAGTGTTTCAACATTGTTGACCACGGTCGGGCAACGATAAAAACCTTCAATTGCGGGGAACGGCGGCTTAAAACGCGGCCGGCCGGGCCGGCCCTCAAGTGACTCAATCAGTGCGGTCTCTTCACCGCATATATAGGCGCCTGCACCACGATGAACAGTCAGATGCATGCTGTAGTCACTACCAAGAATCTTATCCCCCAGAAGATTGGCTGCATAGGCCTCGGCGATCGCCTCATTAAGTACATTGGCCTCATGCAGGAACTCACCACGAATATAGATGTAGGCATCGTGTACTCCAAGTGCAAACCCGGCCATGATCATGCCTTCAATCAGCAGGTGCGGATCAAAACGCATAATGTCCCGATCCTTGAATGTGCCGGGCTCACCCTCATCTGCGTTACAAAGAAGATAGGTTGGCTTGCCGGTATTGCGGGGAACAAATGACCACTTCAGGCCCGTAGGGAAGCCTGCACCTCCACGCCCGCGCAGACCCGACACTTTCACCTCATCAATAATTTTATCAGCATCAAACTTTTCCAGAACGGTGGGAAGAAACTTGTAAGCACCATGCTCACGCGCAACCACAAGGGATTTTACATCCGGAATATCGATGCGGTCGAAACAGATACTGGTTACTTTTTTCGGGTCGGAAGAGATCGTCACTGTTTACCTCCCTCCCCGCCCGCACCAGCTCGTGCATCGGTGATAAATGCATCCATATGCGTCGCATCCACCTTTTCATGGTAGGCGTTGTTAATCTGAACCACGGGAGCGCCACCACAGGCACCGGCACACTCGACCTCGGCCACCGTAAACATACCATCAGCCGTAG
>JAJRVG010000190.1 GCA_021545595.1 Zetaproteobacteria bacterium
AACTGGTTGTAATTCAGTGGCAGGGTAAACCGGTATTTGTTGTCAACCGTACAGCCGACATGCTGGAGCGGGTCAAGGGTCACGATGATATCCTAAAAGACCCAATGTCAGAGGCTATTGATGCTGTGCAGGCTGAGTGGATGGATAGCGATGAGAAACGTATCTATCGCGCCATTAAACCTGAGATTCTGATTGTTGTGGCCAGTTGCACACATCTGGGCTGCATTCCCCTTTTCAAACCAACGGCTGGACAGGGTGACTGGGGTGACTCCGTACCTGCTGACTGGGCCGGTGGCTGGCACTGCCCGTGCCACGGTTCCTTCTATGACCTCTCTGCGAGGGTGGTTAATGGTTCACCTGCACCGCAGAATCTGCATCTCATGCCATATGAATATAAAACCGACTCAATTGTAGTGATCGGGTAAGGGGGGGGGAGAGACGTGATTGATAAAATGATGAATACACGCCTGTTCCAGTGGGTTGATGAGCGCACAGATCTTGGTGCTATTATTAAAAGTCAACTGACTGAATATCCGGTACCGAAAAATCTTAACTATATGTGGAACTTTGGTTCCCTTGCCCTGCTGGTTCTGGTTCTCCAGATTCTAACCGGTATTTTCCTGGTGATGTATTATAAGCCGTCAGCAGAACTGACCTATGGCGGCTATACTGTTGCATTCGATTCCGTTGAGAGAATCATGCGTGATATCAATTTTGGCTGGCTGATTCGCTATATGCATGCGGTGGGTGCTTCCGCCTTCTTCGTGGTGGTCTACATGCATATTGGCCGTGGCCTCTACTATGGTTCATTCAAGAGTCCACGTGAATTGTTGTGGATTATTGGTGTTATCATTCTGCTTATTATGCAGGGCGCGGCGTTCTTCGGTTACCTGCTTCCATGGGGGCAGATGTCATTCTGGGGCGCAACCGTGATCACCAACCTGTTTGGCGCACTGCCGGTTCTTGGTGAATACCTGCAGCAGGTGCTTCGCGGTGGCTTTGCCGTGGGTGATCCAACACTGAACCGCTTCTTCTCACTTCACTATCTCTTCCCACTGCTGCTGGCAGCGATTGTGGGCGGTCATATTCATGCACTGCATGTGGTTCACTCAAACAACCCTGACGGCATTGATATTGACCATGAGAAAGATACGATTCCCTTCCATCCTTACTATACGGTAAAAGATGCGATGGGTGTCGGCTTCTTCCTGCTGGGCTACTGCTACTTTGTTTTCTTCAATCCTGAAGCATGGGGCTACTTTATTGAGGTTGATAACTTCGTGCCTGCAAACAATCTGCAGACACCTGCACATATTGCACCGGTATGGTATCTGACACCCTGGTATACGATTCTACGTACGTTTGAGAATAAATTAATAGGCGTACTGATGATGGGTGGCTCGCTTGCGATTCTCTTTGTACTTCCATTCCTGGATCGTTCAAAGGTGCGTTCATCCCGCTATCGTCCGGTCTATCGCCAGATGGTGATCCTCTTCTTTATCGCCGTGGTTGTGCTGGGTTACTGTGGTCACTCTGCACCATCAGCAACATTGAAAGTTGTAGGTGCGATTGCGACATCCGTCTACTTTGGTTTCTTCCTGTTGCTGCCGTTTGTGCACAAGTTTGAGAAGACCAAGCCACTGCCGGGGGGAGAGTAAAATGAAGGGAACCGTAATGAAATCAATTCAACTTTCTCTGATTGCGGCTTTCGTTTTAATGCTTGCACCAACCATGGCTTCCGCCTCTGGCGGAGTTCATGTCAAGCATGGTGAGATCTCTTTAGATCAGGAGATGCTGCGTAAGGGTCTGGCAGTGTTTACGGATGTATGTATGGGCTGTCATTCAGCTAAATACGTTACATATCGCAACCTGATGATTTATCCTGAGCTGGGTCTTTCCCGCGAAGAGGCGGATGAACTGCGTGGCGATAAAGGTCTGAATTCAGGCCTTATTACTGAGCTTTCTCCGGAGGATGCGGTAGAGTCTTATGGTAAGGTTCCACCTGACCTTTCAGTGATTACACGTGCCCGTCGTGGTGCTGGTAATTATGTTTATTCTATTCTGACCGGTTATGAGTCTGATCCGCATGGAAAGATAGAAGATGGTAGTTATAACGCTTACTATCCGGGTAATCGTATTGCAATGCCTGATCCGCTTGCATGGATGGGTCATGAAGCTGACGAAACGGCTGATCTTGAAGAGCAGGCTCGTGCAGTCTCATCATTCCTGACCTTTATCGGTGATCCACATCAGCTTGAGCGTAAGCGTTTGGGCCGTTGGGTCATGGGTTTCCTTGTTCTTCTGACATTCGTTCTCTGGATGCTGAAGAGAGAGGTCTGGAAAGACGTTAAGAAACATTGATTGGTGTAGTTTGAATTAAAAAAGCCCGCCATTTGGTGGGCTTTTTTTTGGTTCTAATCATGGCCTCGGAGCATGATTCGGGGCTCCCCCGTCGGGGATTTCCAAGGGTTATCCCTGGCCTTCAGGACTTTGCCCCACCTTTCAGGTATCCAATTCAGCTATCCTGCCGATTTGTCCGAAGAGATAACTTGTCTGCGGATACAACTTGGAGCGGAAGATTGATCTATCTTCTTTTTCACCCATGGACAGAAAATGCGAAAGGCAGGAAGCCTTTTGTGAATGCTTCGACCTCCCTTGACCTTTATGGCCTCCGGTCTACACTCAGGCAACCCTGAACAGGGGTGTTTTTTCAATGGCTTTGAGCCGTTTTGTAACTTCAGGGAGCCTATCTGAGCATGCGTGAATTTGAAAAGATCAAGCGCCTTCCTCCTTATGTTTTTGCTGTTGTTAACCAACTGAAGATGGAACT
>JAJRVG010000191.1 GCA_021545595.1 Zetaproteobacteria bacterium
AGAAGATCCAGCGCTGTGGGATAGACCTGAAGAGGCCCAACAGCTGATGCAGAATAAGACCCGGCTGGAGAAGATGCTGAAAAGCTTCCATGGATCAGAAGCGGCGCTGGAAGATGCAATCACCCTGTTTGAGATGGGTGCGGAAGAGAGGGATCAGGAGAGCCAGTTGGAATCAGTGCATGGACTGGATGCACTTCAGCTGGAGGTTGAATTGCTTGAGCTCTCCCAGATGCTGGGTGGCGAGACCGATGTAGAGTCTGCATTCCTTGATATCAATGCAGGTTCCGGTGGTACAGAAGCACAGGACTGGGCAGAGATGCTGTTGCGTATGTATCTCCGCTGGGCTGAGCGCAGAGGTTTCAAAACCGAGCTGATAGAGTGCACTGCAGGTGAAGAGGCGGGGATTAAGTCGGCCACTGTTTCGATTAAGGGTGAATATGCCTATGGTTTTCTGAAGGCGGAGATCGGTGTGCATCGACTGGTGCGTAAATCACCTTTCGATTCAGGTAACCGTCGCCATACTTCATTTGCCTCTGTTTTTTCCTACCCTGATATCGAGCGTGAGATCGATATTGATATCAATGAATCGGATGTCCGCACCGATACCTATCGGGCATCCGGCGCAGGTGGCCAGCACATCAATAAAACTGATTCGGCTGTACGTCTGACACATATCCCGACAGGTATTGCCGTGCAGTGTCAGAATGATCGTTCACAGCATAAGAACAGGGCTGCCGCATGGAAGATGTTGAAGGCACGTCTTTATGAGCGTGAGCTGGAGATGAGGAGTGCTGAGAAGCAGGAGATGGAAGATGGTAAAACGGAGATTGGGTGGGGCCATCAGATCCGCTCCTATGTGCTGGACCAGTCACGCATCAAAGATCTGCGTACCGGCATGGAAACAGGCAATACACAGGCCTTCCTCGATGGTGACATTGATGCGTTTATTTCGGCCCAGTTGATGGGAATTAAACGTGGTGAACCGGATGAGTAATCTTTCGTAACACTTTATTTTTCTTTATTTTTCTTTATTTTTTTTGGGTTGGCGCTACACTGCGCGGCTTTCGCCTGAAGCCTAGGCAAACTCTGGAGGTTTTGTATGATCACGCTCTATTCAGATGCACAGTGCCCAAATTCGCATCGCACCCGCATTGTACTTGCGGAAAAAGAGCTGCCGGTTGATACCATTGAGCTGGAACCAGATGCGCTGCCTGCTGATTTTCTTCAGATCAACCCTTACGGTAAACTACCAACTGTTATTGATCGTGACATAGTCTTTTTTGCTTCATCGGTTGTGAATGAATATCTTGATGAACGTTATCCTCACCCTCCGTTGAAGCCCGGTTCTCCTGCTGAGCGTGCTCAGATGCGGCTGGCTGTGCTGCGCATTGAGGAGGAGCTTTATCCTCTCTATTTCAACCTGATTAAGGTAAAGAAGAAGACCGAGCCGATGAAGAAGATGAGGGGCTATCTTGATACCCTCGACAGCTACCTTGCCCGCCAGGAGTATTTTGTCGGCGAGCAGTATACGCTTGCTGATGTTACCCTGGGGCCAATCCTGTGGCGGCTTTCGGCCAATGGTATTGATACGGCCAGATGGAGTAACCTGGAGGCATATATGGACCGTATTTTTGAGCGTCCTGCTTTTGAACGTTCCCTCTCCGAATATGAGCAGATTCTTCAGGATAGATTCTGATACTGTTCGTTCTGATGTAAATCGATTAATAATTAAGCGGCCATCCGGCTGCTTTTTTTATACCCTGAAAATGAATAATGAATATTACTGTTTGACGTTCATTGCCTGTGACTCTTTACTCCCTGTATGTATATTTCTCCGAACGGGAAAGAGTTTCAGTTACCGTTATCGCCTGAGACCTTTTTTAAGGGATCAGGGAACAGGGAAGGGGAAACATGAATCAATTCACTGCACGGGTCATTCAGTGGCCTAAGTTGACGATCAGCATCATTATATTTGTTACGCTGATTCTGGCATCACAGATGCAGTATATGAAAATTGACACCGATACGGAGTCATTCATTCCACCGGGGCATGAGGCGACGCTAAACAATAATCGGATGAAAGAGATATTCGGTACATCCGATCTATTATGGATTGGTGTGATTCGTGAAGCGGGTGGTATCTATCAGAGCGACACTCTGAAACTGATTGAGTTACTGACCGAACAGATACGTCTGATCCCCGGGATTGTTGATCAGGATGTCGTTTCCCTTGCTACCGAAGATAATATTTATGGTACAGCCGACGGTATGGAGGTGGAACCTTTCATGGAGGTGGTGCCCACAGATAAGGCTGTACTACAGCACCTGAAATCTTCGTTGAAGGCATTTGATATCTACGATGGCTTTATTGTTGCCAAAGACGGATCCGCTGCCGCTATTCTTGCTGAACTGGAGCCTCAGGAGCTATTGATTGAGCGGGGGCTGGATAAATTTTCAGTCTATGAATCGGTTCAGAGGCATGTTGATAAGGCATCTGAATCCAGGCCGGAAATATTTTATGTGGCAGGGGTTCCTGTAGCAGAGGCAACCCTGGGACTCTATATCCAGGAAGATATGAGCGTAATGTTGCCGCTGGTCTTCCTTGTGTTGATGGTGCTGCTCTTTTTCACTTACCGATCACTCCGCGGGGTTGTGATTCCGATGCTGGTCGTGATGTTATCTGTCATGGCTGCACTGGGTATTATGGCCGGAGTGGGCGTGCCGATGTATCCGACTGGCACGATGATTCCGGTTGTGCTGATGGCAATCGGAGTGGCGGACGCCATCCATATTCTGGGCAAATATTATGAGCTCGTCCTGATCCGAACCGGAGCAAGCAGAGAGGAGCTTATATCAGAGACCATGGCAGAGATGTGGCAGCCGGTTGTGCTGACGTCACTGACAACAGCAGCCGGGTTTCTCTCATTCCTGATGATGGGAATGGTGCCGCTGGAGATGATGGGACTCTTTATTGCCATCGGAATCATCTATGCAATGGTCGTTTCGCTGACACTGGTTCCGGCACTTCTCTACCTGTTACCGGTCAAGGCATCAAAAAAACTGATGCAGAATTCAAAGGAGTCAGGGCTGCAAAAAGCGGGAGTGGTTGCATTCTTTCTGGCACTGCTCGGGCACTGGGTTTGCAGGCATCATGAGAAGACCCTGCTATTGACCAGTGCTCTGATATTTATTGCAGCAGCAGGCGCATCGCTGGTTTATGTGCAGGACTCTTACATTGCCAACTTCAAACAGGACTCCAAAATTGTCAGGGCCGACCACGAGATAAACAAACGTTTTGTCGGCTCCTACCAGCGCAATATTCTTCTGGATGCCAAATCAGCAGATGCCTTTTATAGCCCGAAACTGCTGGAGAGTGTCTGGGCCTTTCAGCAGGGGATGGAATCGGTTTCAGGTGTGGGCGGCAGCATCAGTATTGCTGATTATATTCGTCGAATGCACCGGGTGATGAATGAAGACAGGGAAGAGATGGCCAGGATTCCGGATTCATCCGACCTGATTGCCCAGTATCTGCTGCTCTACTCATTTTCAGGTGCCCCGGATGATTTTTCCGAGGTGGTTGATAGTGAATATCGTCAGGCCAATATCCGTATTTTCTGCACATCAGACAACTTTATTGACGGCACCCATGTGGAAGCGGAGATCAACAGACTGGCACATCAATATTTTGATCCGATGGGTGTGGCGTGGAGTGTTGCGGGCAATGCTCATGTGGGTCATGTGCAGACTGAAATGATCACCGATAACCTGCGTTATAATATTATGATGACCGTGTTCACGATTTTCCTCTTTGCATGGGCAATGATGCGTTCACTGGTTGCAGGGCTGTTTGTGATGGTGCCAGTACTGGCTGCAGTCATACTGAACTTCGCCATTATGGGAATCACCGGTGTAACCATAGGCTGGGGTTCATCGATGTTCACATCGGTGGCGATATGTATCGGTGTCGACTATGCCATTCACCTGATCTACAAGGTTAAGCATGAGTATGAGCGGTTGCAGGGTATCAGGGAGGCACTGCCACTTTCACTGGCCACAACGGGCAAGACCATCTTTTTCAATGCTGTGGTTGTTGTGGCAGGCTTTATGGTGCTTCTGGCCAGCCAGATGCCGCCGAATCAGCAGATGGGCCTGCTGGTTTCTGCTGCCATGTTCTCTTCATTTATTGCAACGCTTACCGTGCTACCGGCACTGATTATGACGGCGAAGCCGAAGTTTATTTTCAGAGGAAGCTCTCAGGGAGATGGATCATGAATTCAGGGAAAATCATACTGATTATATTTACGCTCTCAATTCTGACAGGCATGTGCTCCGTGCTCTCTTACAGTGAAGAGCTCTCTGGCCTGGGGGTGATGAGCCGGGTCGATAATCGTGATAATGGTGTTAAAAAGGATGATGACCAGTGGCTTTACCTTTCCACATGTTTTTCGAACGTATGTTGATGAGCGGTTATCGTGGCAGATAGTTGGCACCATTTAAACAGGGTGCCTGTACCCAAAAAATCATAAACATTAGCCATAGTTAAGGCTATCTTGCCTCTGCTACTCACTATCACGCAGGCATGTAAGTACATGGTTGTATAAACCAATAGTTGTATAATGCAACTATATAGGGCAGGGTTTGCCGTAGAGGAGCTAAGGATGAGTGAACCTATAAAAGATTTTCAGATGGAACAGGCCATTGGCTTGAATGTGAACCGTACGGCATTTCTGATGACTGAGGAGATTGCCAGAAGGTTTTCCAGCAATGGTTATCAACTGTCTGCCCAGGACTTCGGTATTCTTTTTCGTCTGCTTAAGCAGGGCCCAATGACACAGGTTGAGATTGGGGCGCTGATGATGCGTGATAAGACCACCATCACCCGGCGTGTTGACGGGCTGGTAAAAAAGCAGCTTGTAGAGCGTAACCCTGACCCTGATGACCGCAGATACTACCGTATTGCCTTAACTGCAGCGGGGAACCGGGCATTGGAGGCGATGATTCCTCTGGTACGTGATTTCCAGCAGGAGGTTCTCAGTGATATTCCGGATGCAGAGAAGGCCACTACAATCCAAACGCTTAAGCGTATTTCAGACAGATTGATTAATTTGAAATAAGAGTGCTACAGGAGTTGTTTTTATGGAAATGGTTGTGAAAAAACAAAATCCAGAGAATGGACTGATGAGATGGATGATTGCAACAGTGGCAGTGCTGTTTGGTGTCATAACAATCAAATCAGGCGGGCAGGTACTGTTTGGTGATGAGACATACCGTGTGGCAGCTGGTGACTATGTGCCATTCGTGCTCTGGTTTAATTTTATCGCTGGTTTTATATATATGATAGCCGGTGTCGGCATTGCTTTGAGTGAACAGTGGTCAGTATGGCTTTCACTGCTGATAGCGGCCTCCACGCTGCTGCTGTTTGCTGCATTTGGCTTGCATATCTACGGGGATGGTGCTTATGAGACCCGGACTGTTATGGCCATGACACTGCGTTCAGGTGTATGGGTAGTGATCTTTATACTGGCGTATCGAAACATATTACGCCGTTCATAGAATTTATAAAAAATAAGGAGAAAATTATGAGTAAAATTTCAGTAGCTCTTTTTGGTGTGGTTTTGTTGCTTTCCCAGCCGGTTTACAGTGAAGCTCTGACCGGGCTTGAGATCATGCAGTTGGTAGATGCCCGCGATGATGGCGATGATCTGATCCAGAAAATGGGCCAGCGCCTGATTGACCGGCGGGGCAGTGTTCGTGAACGTGAAATGATCTCATTTCGTAAGGATTACGGCAGAGACATCAAATCAATTACCTATTTTTTAGCACCCTCCAATATCCGGGACACAGCCCTGTTAACCTGGGATTATGACGGTACTGCCAAAGATGATGATCAATGGCTCTACCTACCGGCGCTGAAAAAGGTGCGCCGTATTTCGGCCTCAGACCGTGGTGATTATTTCATGGGAACGGACTTTACCTTTGAGGATATCAAACAGACCCCGGAGCTGGAGGATTATAACTGGACATTGACCG
>JAJRVG010000192.1 GCA_021545595.1 Zetaproteobacteria bacterium
CAACCTGCTGATCAAGAAATTCAACGGCATTAGTCGCCTGTGTGGCCATACGCCAGAGCATATCCGCCGTACGCCCCCCCAATTTCAGGCCAAGCTCACTGCGCAGGTCAAAATCAAGATTGGCCAGAATATTTTTAAACATCAGGCCGGTAGAGGTATCTCCCGTGAGCAACAGGCGGCGAGAGAAGAAGAGTGAGGCGGTATCCTCCAGACCCAGACAGAGCGCAGTCAGCGCCATCAGATCGCCACAAATGGTGACGTCAGGCACTTTCTGCGTGTGAGGTTGAATATGTATACCATCTTGGTCAACATGCATAAACAGTTCAATCTCACCATCAGGTGTGCGGAACAGGAAACGTTTGCCGGAGATTGGCTGCAGATGCTTCTGCAGCTCAGAAGTGAAAATATGGCTGAGAAGCAACTCAAGTGCCTCCGCCTGAAAAATGCCTGGCAATAACTGCAGGAAAACTTCCGGCTGTGGCAATATTTTTAGCTTCAACATGCCGATACTCCTGATGCACAAGCCGGAACGTGCGTATCTGTTTTCACCACAGCGAAAGATGAACCCTCTCTCGGAGTGATACTTCACCATTAAAATATTCAGGATGCCAAACAGAGCGTTGCATGCAATAACAGATGGCATCCCACAGCATTGATTTGAATCAACTGTTTACCACCTCACCATGCTCTCCCGCTTCAATTTTTTGTACGAAAAGCTCCGTACAGCACCAGTTCCACAGAGTCTGGACTGGTTCAGCTTTTGCGGAGCACGGTGGAAACAGTAGGGCTGAGGCTATTCAACATTCTTGCTCTGCAGGAAGAGACCCAGTTTTTTATCTGCATCAACAATGTGAGAAATCAACCATTCGCGCAGGAAATCAGCGAGATCCAGTTTCTCAGTCCATGATTGCTGCAGATGATGAGACTCTATAACCTGTTGCGTTTCCAACACACCCTCAACCTGGCGAAGCAGAACCTCATGCAACTCTTTATGATCCTGATAATCCGGGTAATTATGCGCCCGCATAAACGCTTCCTCATCATGAAAATGTACTCTGGTTTGATCTATCAGATGAGAGAGCGTCTTATCGATCAGTGCCTGGTCCCCATGACTCATCAGGGTCTCGTGCAGTCTGTTCAGTGTGGTTAGCAGGCCGTCATGCTGCTTGTCCATCCTCTGAATGCCTACCCGATAATCATCAGACCAGGCGCAGAAAGGAGTTGATTCATCCTGTGGTGTCATTAGCTGGTTATTCCCTTGAATAAATTGTGTGTTTGAGTCGAACGATTCTAGCGTATTAATATTCCACCTCCATTCATTGACCTAGGTCAATATTCTACTTACAATCTTTTCCGCTTGCAATTTTACCTGAAACACTCTCAGATGCGCCATATCACCTTCGCGCTATGAAGGGAGTTTCTGAGCGGGAGGAGAGGCGCATACATGCGTGATGAGTTAACTTATCAGATTCTTAAAACTATTCCTCTGTTTAAGGAAACAGGCGAATCCTACCTCAATCTTATCATTGATGAATCACGCTTTGTTGAGTTGGAGAGGGGTGCGTTTGTATTCCACAAGGGAGACATATGCCAAGGGTTCTATATTGTAATACACGGAAGCCTTAAAATTTCATTTATATCCATGGAAGGGAAAGAACATGTGGTCAGGATTGTGGGGCCGGGACAGAGCTTTGCCGAAGCCGCAATGTTCCTGAATAAGCCATTTCCGGCAACTGTCCAGACCATGTCACCGGTCAATGCGCTGTTCATTCCCAAGGAAGTAGTCTTTCAATGCATTAACGAGGACCCCAGCTTTGCTTTTGGTATGCTCGGCGGATTGAGTCGGCGTGTACACCTTTTGGCGGCAGGGCTGGAGTCTCTGGCCCTGAATTCAAGCCAGCAGCGGGTTATCGGCTATCTACTGCAGCACCAGGACTCAACAGATGCCAAACATGGCAGGAAAAATGTCAATCTACCGGCAAATAAAGCCACGATTGCATCACATCTGAACCTGGCACCGGAGACCCTATCAAGGGTCTTGCAGCAGCTAAGTGAAATCGGGCTGATCAGTGTAGAGGGAAAAACTATCTGTATATTGGATGAAAAAAAGCTGCGTGACTTTAATATGTAAGCTCTAGACTGGCAGGATAATCTGTTTAGTCTGGAAAGATGTTAAAGAACAGTAGGTTAAGTGATTGCCATTTAAGAAAAATAATAGATGAATCCTGTTTCATGGCCAGGCGAGTTTATGATTTTCGTGGCAAGCTCAAACGCGGGCGAGGCACATTGAAGCAGCCGGTTTTTGGTGTGTTCGAGCGTGATGGAAGGGTTTATACTAAGATCATACCGGATTGTAAAAAAGTAACGCTACAGGCTGTTATCAAAAGAAACGTCTTTTTGGATAGCGCGATCTACAGTGACGGCTGGCGTGGCTATAACGGTCTGCTTGATGTCAGTTATTCAAAACACTTTCGAGTTCATCATGGAGCCAATGAATTTGCCCGTGACGGGCATTATCATATCAACGGCATTGAGCCTTTCTGGAGTTTCACTAAACAGCGGTTGGCAAAGTTCAATGGAGTTAAAGCCAACTTCGAGTTACACTTAAAGAGTACAAATAGCAATGGAAAAAAGATGCAGGCACACTCAGCAAAGAGTTGTGGAAAACACTAAGGAAAGACAGTGCCTGCCAGTCTATAGCCTTACAGTTTATCAGCCTCTGACGCGAGGTAGGAGGCCACACCATCAGCATCCGGAGTCATCCCTTTATCGCCCTTGTTCCAGCCAGCCGGGCAAACTTCACCGTGCTCTTCGGTGAACTGCAGTGTATCCACCATACGCAGCATCTCATCAATATTACGCCCCAATGGAAGGTTGTTAACCACCTGATGCTGCACAGTGCCGTCCTTGTCGATCAGGAATGAGCCACGCAGTGCAACAGTACCACCAAGAAGGTGAAACTGATCGCCGCACTCATCTTCCACGGTGGTGTTATCGACCAGCACATCATAGTCAGCAGCAATCTTCTTACTCAGGTCTGCAACCAGTGGATAGGCAACGCTACCGATACCACCCTGATCAACGGGTGTGTTGCGCCACGCTGCATGGGTAAACTGGGAATCAACAGATACACCGATAACCTGCACGCCCCTCGCCTCAAAATCCCTGATACGGTGATCAAATGCGATCAGTTCACTTGGGCAAACAAATGTGAAATCCAGGGGATAGAAAAAGATAACCACATGCTTCCCCTTATAATCCGACAGAGAAAAACTCTCATTAATCGAGCCGTCTGCCATTACTGCTG
>JAJRVG010000193.1 GCA_021545595.1 Zetaproteobacteria bacterium
GATGCAGCATATGTGCCGTTTTGTGTGCAGGAGAGTGATATTGAATCTGCTGTTCGTGGCCTGTGGGCACTGAATGTACAGGGCTTTAACGTAACTGTGCCCCATAAAGAGAGCGTGTTTTCGTATGTCGATCCGGATGAGAGTGCCAGTGTGATCGGAGCTGTGAACACGGTGATGCGTGGCGAAGCGGGATGGCAGGCAACCAATACCGACTGGATCGGGTTTTCTGCTGCACTTGAGGCTGTAGATGCCGATATAAAATCGGCCACAGTACTTCTATTCGGCGCTGGAGGCACGGCCAGGGCTGTTGTCTATGCTCTGTCGAAAATGAGTATTTCCACATTGTATATCTGTAACCGAAGTCAGAAGCGGGCTGAAATGCTTGCAGCATATACGAGAGAGAACTATTCTCATATCGATTGTAAGTTAATCAGGTGGGATAATACGAATGTTGAGGCTGCCAGTTTGAAATCAGGCGTAGTCATTAATACGACCTCCATCGGCTTGCAGGATGGGGATGCCTTTCCCTTTGCGCTGTCAGGGGATGGTGTTGCTGTGGATGCAGTCTACCGCTCGGATGGTAACACACCGTTTTGCCGGTCTGCTCGCAAGAGTGGAAGAGAGAGTGTTGATGGACTGCCGATGTTAATTGCTCAGGGAGCAGCCTCTTTTTCACAGTGGCATGGTTCAGGCCGACTGAATCGCCTTGAAGCACTGAGATGGACAGAGATGCGGGTTGGCCGCTCGCCAATGAATTTGCCGGGTTGGGAGAGACAGATATGAAGCAGTCCCGTTTGGGTGATATTCTTCTCAAGAATCAATCAATCACCAAAGAGCAGCTGGAACACGTCCAGCGCGAGACAAAGCTGAGCGGGGATACCATCACTGCACAGCTTGTGAAGCAGAATATCTTTACAGAAATTGACCTTGCCAAGCTTGTCGGGAAATTGTTTGGCCGCCCTGTTATTGATCTGAGCAAAGTGGAAATTGACCCCGATCTGACCAAGCTATCTGTTGATGTGATGCGTAAGAATATGGCCATTCCGATACAGCGAAAGGGTAATGTCATTACCCTCGCTGTTGCCGACCCTTATGATATCAACAGTCTGGATGAGATCGCCTTTATCAGTGGCAGTCAGGTTGATGTGATCATCGTCCCGGAGAGTCAGCTTATTGCCAAGCTCGATGAGATGGCTGGGATGGCAACGGATCTTGAAGATGTTATGGGTGAGTTGGGTGCCGTTGATATGGAGATCGTCGATACCGACGATGATCAATTTGATGAGGCCAGTGTAGCGGAGAGTGAAGGGGCTCCGGTTGTTAAGCTGGTTAACCTGATTCTTCTGGATGCCATTAAGCGGGGAGCATCGGATATTCACATCGAGCCATATGAGAAGATTATCAGGGTTCGTTACCGGATTGATGGTGTCATGCATGAAATTATGCGGCCACCGATGAAGATGCGTGATGCGATTGTTTCCCGCATAAAAATTCAGGCAAGACTTGATATTGCAGAGCGGCGAGTGCCTCAGGATGGCCGTATCAAGTTGAGGCTCTCCAAGGCAAAAACGGTAGATTTCCGTGTTTCCGTACTACCAACACTATTTGGGGAGAAGGTGGTCATGCGACTGCTGGATCCATCTAATCTACAGCTGGATATGACCAAGCTGGGGTATGAGGCGGATGATCTGAAGAATTTCCAGAACGCCATCCATCTGCCCTATGGCATGGTGCTGGTTACCGGGCCAACCGGATCCGGTAAAACCGTAAGCCTCTACTCCGCAGTAGCGGAAATAAATCAGCCCGGGGTAAATATCTGTACGGCAGAGGATCCCGTTGAATTCAACTTTATGGGCATTAACCAGGTGAATGTACATGCTGAGATCGGGATGGATTTTCCAGCTGCATTGAAATCATTTTTGCGTCAGGATCCTGACATTATCCTGATTGGTGAAATTCGTGATTATGATACGGCAGCCATTGGCATCAAGGCTGCGCTGACCGGGCATATGGTGTTGGCTACACTGCATACCAATGATGCCCCCTCCACCATGACCCGTATGATCAACATGGGTATCGAGGCATTTCTTGTTGGCTCGGCAGTGAATCTTGTGACGGCACAACGCCTGGGCCGTCGCAATTGTGCGGAGTGCACAGAGCCTGAGAAGATCCCTGATGAAGCACTCATTGAAGCAGGCTTTTCAAGTGAAGAGATAGGAAGTTTTACCCCAATGCATGGCAAGGGATGTGGCGTTTGTAATGGAACCGGTTACAAAGGCCGGGTCGGTATCTATCAGGTGATGCCTGTTTTTGATGAGATCCGTGATGCTGTCTATGCCGGTAAAAATAGTGATGAAATCAACGCTATTGCCATATCAAAAGGCGTTAAAACCTTGCGTATGGCAGCGTTGAATAAAGTCAGAGATGGCGCGATTTCACTTGAAGAGTGCTTGCGCGTAACGGTGGGTGACTAATGGCAATTTATACATGGGAAGCAAAGACCCGACAGGGGAGTCCGCAGGGTGGCGAACTCGATGTGGCAAATAAAGACATCGCAACAGCAACACTTCGTCGACAGGGGCTGGTTGATATTAAGGTCAAGAAAAAACCGACCGAGATCAATCTCTTCCCCGAGAAGGTTGATGAGAAGGATATCAGTGTCTTTTTCAGGCAGCTCTCCACCATGATCAATGCGGGGCTTCCTCTGGTGCAGTGTTTCGAACTGGCTGAGAAGGGATCTGAAAAAAAAGCGCTGGTTAAACTGTTGGGGAATATCCGAAATGATCTGGAGGGTGGTTCTCCATTAGGGGAGACACTGCGAAGGTTCCCCAAAGAGTTTGATCGCCTGACCTGTGCGCTGGTGGAGGCGGGTGAGCAGGGCGGTATTCTTGATACGATTCTCCTGCGTCTCTGTGAATACAAAGAGAAGGCGCTGGCACTGCAGTCAAAAATTAAATCTGCCATGGTCTATCCGACATCAATTATCGTTATATCATTTATTGTAACTTCGGTTCTGATGATTTTTGTGATCCCGGTGTTCGCAGAGATGTTTTCAAGTTTTGGTGCGGAGCTGCCTGGCCCGACGAAGGTCACAATGGCTCTGTCGGATGCGTTTGTTGAGTACTGGTATATTGTTCTGTTTGCCCCGATGCTGCTCGTGTATGCAATCAAGGCCATCTATAAAACGCCGCAGGGGCATTATCAACTTGACAAACTATTGCTCAACCTTCCTGTTATTGGAGATGTGCTTCGCAAAGGTGCGGTAGCCCGCTTCTGCCGTACCTTTTCTACCCTCTCTGCAGCAGGCGTGCCTATTCTGGAATCACTCGATACGGTGGCCGAGACCTCGGGCAATGTTGTGATTGAGGGGGTAATTCTAAAGACAAAAGATTCTATTAGTCAGGGCATGACTCTGGCGGCTCCGATGGAGGATAGTGGCATCTTTCCAGTCATGGTAACCCAGATGATCTCCATTGGTGAGCAGACAGGTAGTCTGGAGGATATGCTTTCAAAAATTGCAGACTTCTACGAAGAGGAGGTCGATACAGCGGTTGATAATATGACTGCACTGATGGAGCCCCTTATTATGGCATTTCTGGGCGTGGTGATTGGCGGCCTGGTGATATCAATGTATCTGCCTATCTTCCAGATGGCTAATGCGATTTAACCGGTGATTTTTTTTACTGGTTTGTTATAGATTAAGGCTATCTGATGATGCAGACAGATTCTCTGCCTGTAAATGAGCAGGAGAAATGGACGCGTCTGACAAGGCTGCTCTACTTTCGAACCATTGCCTCCCTGGCAGTCCTGACAGCAACGATATATTTTTTTTATGAGCCATCCCCATCGCTTCAGCGTCGTCTGTTGCTGGGAGTATCAGGCTGTTTTTTTCTATTTATTGCCTTTGAGTGGTATTTAACCTCCTCAACTGTATCTTTTTTTAAGCAGCTTCTGATTCAGTTTGGTCTGGACCTGTTGCTGATCAGTGTACTGGTGGTCATAACGGGTGGAATTCAGAGTCCATTCGTCTTCCTGTTTGGTCTGCTCATTGTGGCAGCAGGAACACAGTCACATGTTATGGCTGTGCTACTAACCAGCATATTTGCCTGCATTTCCTATCTGGTTTCTATCTATGGCTTCTCAACATGGCATCAGATAGAGATTACGCCTGCAGCAACACTGCACATGCTGCTTCAGGTTTCTGCACTCTTTCTTGTTGGCGGTGCTATGGCAGCGATTGCCAGACGGCATGCAAGCCTGCAGCAGCAGAGCCATCAGGTTGTCAGACAGCATCGCCGTTTGAAAGAGTTGCATGAGCAGATTGTCACTTCTATGCAGGAGGGGATGCTGATTCTTGATCAGGGCCTCTATATCCAGGATAGTAATGAATCGGCACGTCGTCTGCTGTTGTTGACTGGAACTGACCCAGCATGGCTGAAACTGGAGGAAGTAGCAGAAACCCCGGCAGCACTGGTTCAATTTCTGAACAATTCAGACAGGGAGCTGTTTCAGTGTGAGTGGAACATGCCAACCGGCATATATCTTGTGACTGTAACACAGCTTCCCGGGGATGATCCGTCAGCCCGGTGGCTACTGACGCTGGTGGATATCACCGACATCAGACGGCTGGAGAAGAAGCTTGCAGAGCAGGACAAGCTTGCCTCTATGGGAAAGATGATAGCCATGCTTGCCCATGAGGTTCGCAATCCGATGCAGACCATTGCTCAATCGGTCGAAATAATGACGAGTGCTAAACAGTCCCAGCAGAAAAAAATTCAGCAGATTGTTTCTGAAGAGGTTGGCCGATTGAACCGGCTGGTATCAGACCTTCTCGATTACGTGCACCCACTGTCACCGGGATTAATAAAAACCTCTCCCTCAGAGGTAATTGGTTCATCAGTTGCTCAGGTTGATTTTCAGGGTGAACATCGAATACGCTGGGTGTGTGAAATTGATTCACTGATGCTTGATCCGGATCATCTGCGGCTGGTGCTGGATAATCTGTTACGCAATGCTCTGCAGGCAAGCGAGAAGCCAGGTACGATTGAGGTCAATATGGAGGAGCTGGATGGTATCTGGGAGTTGTCGGTCTCAGATCAGGGCGGAGGTGTTTCTGAAGCAATAAAAGACCGGCTTTTTGAACCGTTTGCGAGCGGCAAGTCCGGGGGGACAGGGCTTGGCCTTGCCACAGTATGGCAGGTCTGCCAGGTCAACGGCTGGCAAGTTGAGGTTGAAGCGGTTACAGGTGGAAGCCGGTTTACTGTTCGGGGAGAACTGCCTCGCTCGAAAGTAAGGGGAAAATAATGGCTGAAATTCTATTGGTTGAAGATGAAGACAATGCCCGGGAGATTCTGAGCCTGGGGCTGGAGGGCCGTGGGCATAGCGTTGAGGCGTGTGCAGGGCCTGATGAGGCAGAGCAGGCTCTTGAGTTGCGCGGGTTTGATATTGTCCTGACTGATCTGCGTATGGATGGTCGTGATGCCGGTATCGATGTTGTACGTATGGCAGCCAAACTATGCCCGATGGCGAAGGTTCTGTTGTTGACTGCCTATGCAAGTGCAGAAACGGCTGTAGAGGTGATGAAAGAGGGGGCTTTTGACTACCTGACCAAGCCGGTATCCAGTGAGGAGCTTGGTTTGGCGGTAGAGCGTGCCCTGGCTTCTGATGATCAATCTTCGGCAGGGTCACGTGCTGCATCGAAAGATGAAGTGCTTGTAGGTGATTCGCAGGTGATGCACCGGGTACGTGACCGCCTGCTACGGGCCTCTTCCAAAGATTTTACCGTATTGATTACCGGAGAGTCCGGAACAGGCAAGGAGCTGGCCGCCCGCTTTGTCCATAACCATTCGCTGCGCGGAAGAGGGCCATTTATTCCCGTGCATTGCGGTGCAATTCCTGAGGGTCTGTTCGAATCCGAGCTGTTTGGGCACTGTAAGGGTGCATTTACCGGTGCAGAAGCAGACCGTACAGGCCTGATTGACTCTGCTGATGGCGGCACACTTTTTCTGGATGAGGTTGGCGAAATGCCGCTTGCGGCTCAGGTGAAGCTGCTACGTGTTTTACAGGAGATGAAAGTACGCAGGGTGGGTGAAGAGCAGGAGCACAAGGTTAATGTCCGTATTGTTGCTGCAACAAATATAGATCTGGGTGAAGCGGTTAAGAGTGGGGAGTTTCGTGAAGATCTTTTCTACCGCCTGAATGTTGTTCCGATTCATATGCCTGCATTGCGCCATCGTCGGGAGGATATTCCGGAACTGGTGGCGTCTTTGCTGAATCACTGGGGCGGAGGCAAGGCGCGTATCTCTGATTCATGCATGCAACGACTCTCTACACTGCCACTGCTTGGCAATGTTCGTGAACTGGAAAACCTGCTTCAGCGCCTGCTTGCTCTATCCGAAGATGATTTTCTTGAGGAGTCGCTGCTGGATGATTTTTACCCTGAAGCAGACAGAGACTCTCTGACACTTGATGAGCTACAGCATCAGGGAATAAGCCTGGATCAGGCCCTTGAGGGGGTTGAGCGTCAACTGCTTACAGATGCTCTGCATGAGTCAAAGGGTAATGCGACAAAAGCAGCAGGCCTGCTTGGTATCAGCTTCCGTTCGATCCGCTATCGCCTTGAAAAGCTGGGATTGAAGGATCCCAACAAGTGAATCCCGAACTGTTCCTGGTGATTGCATCTGGGTTGTTTGGACTACTGTTTGGAAGTTTTGCCAATGTTTGTGTGCATCGAATCCCGTTACGGATATCGATTGTTTCACCACGAAGCCGGTGTCCTGTTTGTGAATATGAGATTGCATGGTACGATAACATACCACTCATTTCATGGTTGATGTTAAGTGGGAAGTGTCGCAACTGCAGAGCACCCATAGCAATCCGGTATCCCATCCTTGAGCTGTTGATGGGGTTGAGCTGGGCAGGGCTTGCCTGGAAATTTGGCTGGAGCCTGGTGCTTATTCAGGCGCTGGTAATGATCTCACTGTTATGGATTTTAACATTGATAGATCTTGAGACAGGCCTCCTTCCAAATCTTTTGACCTTTTCGGGTATCGTGGCAGGGCTGCTCTTCTCCTTCTGGTTTGACCATTTTCAGGATGCCATCATCGGGGCCGTGGTCGGATATGGTGCTTTTTGGCTGATTGCAAGACTATTCCTGCTGTTTACGGGAAGAGAGGGGATGGGCTATGGTGATTTCAAGCTGCTGGCCATGCTGGGGGCATTTATGGGGTGGCAGGCTCTGCCATTTGTGATCTTTACCTCCTCACTGGTTGGGGCAGTAGTCGGATCCGTTTTTATACTTTTAACACGCAGAAAGATGCGAGCAGAGATTCCTTTTGGCCCCTATCTTGCCGCTGCAGGAGCGGGGTGGTTTCTTTGGGGAGGGGAGATTCTTCAGTGGTATGCCGGTCTGATTCGTGGCTGATAATCATGGATCTCAGCCTGCAGCTGTCGGACTGACGGGTGGGATTGGTAGTGGTAAAAGCGTGGTAGCCTCCATCTTCTCCGGTCTTGGCATACCGGTGCTGGATCTGGATATGGTCGGCCAGCAGGTGACCACTTCTAATCCTGAAGCATTGGCAGTGCTCGTGAAGGCATTTGGCCAGGAGATTCTTGACGGTGACCAACTGAACCGGAAACGGCTGGCAGATATCTGTTTTCCAAGTCGAGAGAAGACAGAGCAGCTCAATAGTATATTGCATCCTTTTATCTGGCAGGAGATGGCCGGTTGGATAGAAAAGCAGAAGGCCGCCTACGTCATTGTAGAGGCCTCAGTGCTGATTGAATCGGGCGGTTGTGATCGAATGGAAGCAACCATTGTGGTGATGGCAGATCTGGCGGTTCGAAAGCAGAGGGTGTTATCAAGAGGTGAGCAGACAGCGGCATCTTTTGAAAATATAGTAAAGATGCAGAGCAGTGATGAGGAGCGTAGACGTCACGCAGATTTTATCATCCATAATGATGGAACTGATGAGATGCTGAAAGAGAAGGTTGAAAGCCTGCACGGGCTGTTGATGAGCCAATTTGGCAGTTGACACCCAACTGGAGGGAGAGTAGCAATCCAACCGTTGCCGTTTCAGGCAACAGTTCCATTGATCAACAAGATAATCCTCGTCTGATCACCCCCTGAATTGTTCTGTATTGCTGTTATTTGCATGGGAAAACACCCAAAAATTTGGAGTACGCATGTCGTCTACTGAAACCGTTATTGAAGAAGCTGAAACTAGGAGCCCCGACTCATCTGCGGTGAGTGAAGCTGCTGTTGAAGAGAAACCTGCCCACCGAAGCTCTCGGCAAAAAACTGTGTCTGAGCCAGTGGAGGAGAGTGCTGCTTCGGAGGCATCTTCATCCCCGGCTTCAGCTAAAGAGGAATCCAGACAGGAGCGGCCTGCAGGCCGTGCGCGCCGCAGGAAAGCGGCAGATCAACCTGCGGGTGAGGGCGTCTCGCCGTCAACCAATTCATCAGAAGGAAGTAATGAGAGGGTAGACACGCCTTCGGAAGAGGGACGATACAGTAAACGTGGAAAAGGCCGGAATGCAAAACGTAACGGGGATCAGCGTGGGGGACGAAAGCGCAAGTATGAACAGGAGGAGGAGCCAATCTCCGATGAGTTTGCAGGGGTGACCCTTCATCTTCGTGATGTGTCCGAGATGAATCCGGCAGCACTGCTCGAAAAGGCTGACTCTCTGGGTATTGATAATGTGGCAGGCATGCGCAAGCAGGAGCAGGTCTCTGCCATTCTCCGCGCACATGCGCTGCGTGGCGGTACGATCCATAGTGAAGGGGTGCTTGAGATTCTTCCGGATGGCTTTGGCTTCCTTCGCTCTCCGGATGCGAACTATCTTGCCGGCCCGGATGATGTTTATGTTTCCATTCATCAGGTGCGTAAATTTTTCCTGCGTAAGGGTGATACCATTACCGGGGAAATTCGACCCCCTCGCCGCGGTGAGCGTTATTTCGCACTAAAAACGGTTGATGCAATCAACGGTGAAGTCCCGGAAAATGCACGCACCAAGGTGCTGTTTGATAACCTGACGCCACTTTATCCGGACGAGCGTCTTCATATGGAGCTTGAGAATCCAACCAGCAAAGATATGACCGGGCGTATTATTGACCTGGTCTCACCAATCGGTAAGGGGCAACGTGGTCTTCTGGTGGCTCCACCCCGTACCGGCAAGACGATGATGATGCAGTCGATTGCACACTCCGTTGAAGCCAATCATCCCGATGCGGTGTTGATTGTTCTTCTGATTGATGAGCGCCCTGAAGAGGTGACTGATATGAAGCGCTCGGTGAAGGGTGAGGTGGTCTCTTCAACCTTTGATGAGCCGGCCCAGCGTCATGTACAGGTGGCCGAGATGGTGATTGAGAAGGCGAAACGTCTGGTGGAGCATGGTAAGGATGTCATCATTCTGCTCGATTCCATTACCCGGCTTGCCCGAGCCTATAACACGGTAGTGCCCTCTTCCGGCAAGATTCTTTCCGGTGGTGTTGATTCCAATGCTCTGCATCGTCCGAAGCGCTTCTTTGGTGCAGCCCGTAATATTGAGGATGGCGGTTCGCTTACTATCATTGCAACAGCACTGGTGGAGACTGGCTCGAAGATGGATGAAGTGATCTTTGAAGAGTTCAAGGGCACTGGCAATATGGAGATCAAGCTTGAACGGAAACTGGTTGATAAACGTGTATTCCCGGCCATTGATATCGCACCTTCCGGCACGCGTAAAGAGGAGCTGCTTACACCTGCAGATGATCTTCAAAAGGTCTGGGTACTACGTAAGATTCTCTCACCAATGAATTCGGTGGATGCGATGGAGTTCCTGCTCGATAAGCTTGGCAGCACCAAGTGCAATGCTGAGTTTTTTGATAAAATGAATCAGTA
>JAJRVG010000194.1 GCA_021545595.1 Zetaproteobacteria bacterium
ATTGCCAACCACAGGGATGGAGACAACAGACTTGGCACGACCGATATCTTCCCAGTTGGCATGGCCATTAAACATCTGCGCCCTTGTCCTGCCATGCACAGTTAACATCTGCACACCGCTCTGCTCGGCAATCCGGGCGATATTCTCAACATTCTTACTGCTCTCATCCCATCCGGTTCGAATCTTCAGCGTTACGGGCAGATCAATACCTTTCACGACCGCCTCCAGAATTGAAGCCACCAGCCTCTCATCCCGTAGCATGGCGGAGCCCGCCACCTGCTTCACAATTTTCTTTACCGGACAGCCCCTGTTGATATCGACAAAATCAGCACCATGGGCCCTGGCCCACTGCGCTGCTTCTACCATATATTTTGGGTCGGAGCCGGCAATCTGGATCGATACGGGGTGCTCTCCCGCATCAACAACGGCCATTCTCTGAGTACGTTCCCGCTTCTGTTCAATGGCACGGCTGGCAATCATCTCCGTCACCATCAATCCAACACCAAAGCGTTTGCATATTTTGCGGAACGGCAGATCCGTAATCCCCGCCATCGGTGCCAATGCCAGCGGTGGGTCAATGCGGTGTTCGCCCAATCTGAAGCCTGTTAAACTCATATCTCCTCGTATCCTAAGGCTGCTTTGATTTGTGGTCACGGCCACGTGACCCATGGATAGGTCATCAAATCACGCACGCCAGTGCCTGATTTATAAGCAAAGGTAAAACCATACTTTTGCCTTTGCGTTAAAGAATAAGCTTATTCGCTCCAATCAAATTGCCTAATAATTGGGCAACTGTACTGATTCATATTGATCATGTCAGCTATGACTGACAGCCTTGCCCAATGGAATCAGCCCCCTCACCGACTGTCAGATGGCCAAACACCCACTTTATTCAATCCGTTGCCGACACCCGCCTCTTCCCGGAAATCGCTATGCCGCAGGTTGCAGTGGCCGGTCACTCCAATGTAGGCAAGTCGAGCCTTCTTAACACACTGTTTGACCGCAAAGGGCTGGTAAAGGTTTCCAAAAAACCGGGCTGCACACGCCTGCTTAACCTATTCGATCTGGATGAACAGATCCTGATTGTTGACCTGCCGGGCTACGGTTATGCCAGAGCTCCGAAAGCCGAAAAACGGAAGTGGGCACAGCTGATTGAACTCTATCTGAAGAGCCCCTCCGTGGCCCAGGTCGTTTTAGTTCTGCTTGATATCCGTCACGGCCCCAAAGACAGCGACATGCAGTTGATTGAGTGGCTTAACGAGTATGGTATTCGCTGGATTCCTGTTGCCACCAAGGCCGACAAACTGACCGGCAACAAACGTACCGCACGCCTGAAAGAGATGTGTGACGCGATGGGCGGTCTACTCAAACCAATACCCACCTCATCCCACGATGGCCGCGGCATCAAAGAGCTGCGTCAACTGATTATCCAGGAACTGCTGGTGAATGTCCCGAACAAGGTCTGGGCAAAACTGGATGAAGATTAATGCTCTGGCATGCACCTGAGACCAACGGCTTCTCACTTCCTGATGTAAAAAGAGAGCCTTACCTGAATTCCTTCAGACGAGGATCATCAATGGCAAATGTGGTTTCACCCGTAGCGAAAGCGAGCTTCAGATAGGGGACACACCCCCCACACTCCACGCCGGCCCCGCTCTTCTTTTGAGCCTCTTCAAAGCTTCCGTGCATCTTAAGCTGCTCAAAGGTTTTGTTGATACACTCACAACGGTTCACCAGTGCCTCATCTGCGCTCAACCCTTCATCCTGCATCTGAATCTCCCTTTTCCGGCCCGCGGCCAAATTTCATCATCGGATACTGGCCCATATCACCATAAAACGGCAAGCGCAGCATCCAGATCAACTGATGGGCCGGCTGGTCAAGAAACTGAGTCAAACCAATCGTCATGCCCTGATGTCCTTTTTCAGGTTGAGCAATATAAGTCCCGAACAGGCGGTCCCAGATGGAGAGATTAAAACCATAATTGCTGTTGGTTTCCTGTTTGATGATTGAGTGGTGCACCCGGTGCATATCGGGCGTTACAAAGAGTATGCGAATGATTGTATCAACGGCTTTTGGCAGACGGACATTACTGTGGTTGAACATCGCCATGCCATTAAGTACCACTTCAAAAATCAGAACTGCCAGGGCAGGGACGCCCAACAGAATCACAACGCTCATCTTAATCAGCATGGAGAAGATGATCTCAAGTGGATGGAAGCGAAGGCCCGTTGTCACATCAATATCACGATCTGAATGATGCACCATATGCAATCGCCACAAGAGTGGAACGGCATGCACCAGCACATGCTGGGCGTAGATCACCATATCAAGCAGAATGACGGCAACCACAACAGCAGCCCAGCCGGGCAGCTCAACAAGGTTGAACAGGCCCCAGCCATTTTCAGCTGCCCACAAAGCAGCTCCCATGGCTCCGGCTGGGATCAGCAGGCGAACCACCAGGCTATCAAGCATCACAATACCCAGATTAGCCGGCCAGCGTCTGTACCCCTGTGTCAGCTCCCTTTTGGGTGCCGCCATCTGCCATACCGACATCACGGCCAGCACGCCGACAAACATCAATAGTCGAATCCATGATTCATCGCTCATGGCTCTACCCTAAACAAAAACAAGGCAGTCCCAAAGGACTGCCTCTGCCAACATCACGACTGATTTTTTTTTAGCTATCAGCTTTACTGCAGGTATTAATACCCAGCAGTGCATACGGTGGGCACCAGCCCATCGCTGCAGTTGCGGCTAACACGCCACCTACACCCATAGCTACATAGTTCCATGGAGCTACGAGACCACCCAGGATTCCAAAAGCGATCGCTGCCGCGCCTACGGCCAGACGTAAAATTCTATCAATACCACCTACATTTGCTTTCATGATCGTCTCCTTTATGTGCCAACAGTCGAATAGTAGGAGAACTGCTTTGATACTTCAGTGACATTGTCACTTTAGAATATTCTCTATTCTTCGTGTAACTCCCCGAGAGCCCGGCTATTTTTCACTTCAACCTGGCCTCTGCTCAGTGCAAGCCACCCCTTACGCTCAAAATCTTTCAGAATCCTGCTGACCACCTCACGGGCCGTGCCCAACTCGGTTGCCAGCTCCTGATGGGTACAGTGCAGCACAGCACCCGATTCGCTACTCCGTTTCAAAAGCAGACGTGCCAGTCGAACATCCATTCGACCGAATGCCACGTCTTCCAGCAACAGCATCAGATCACCGATACGGCGGCCGATCGAAGCCAGCACAAAACGGCGGAAATTGGCAGATTCGGCCATCGCCCTCTCAAACACCGGAGCAGGGAGCATGGCAAGCGACACCACCGTCTCAGCCACACCTTCGGCAGGATAAGGCTCACCACCAATGAGGCAGGATGTTGTCAGCATACAGGTCTGCCCGTCCTCTACCCGGTAGAGTACAATCTCATGACCCTGTGGATCCATCTTCTGTACCCGAACCGCACCATCGGTGACAAAGACATAGCCGTTACAAACGTCACCATCCCTGAAAAGAACTGTACCCTTGGGCAGATCCATCAGCTGTACCTTCTCAGCTGCTGCCATCCAGCTCCTGTCTGATATCACCTTAAGCTCCGGAAAGGCATTCAACCACGCAAGACCCTCTCCCATCATTATTCCTCCACCTCAATATTCAACTTTTGAACTCGCGACAGGCTACGGTGGAATTTCCCCCACTGCCACTGCCTGCCCGGATCCCACTTTCGATTCGGGGCCACATCCTGATGGCCGACAATACGTTGACGGGAGATATCAGGAAAGTGTGCCATCAACACCCGGCAGAGCCGTGCCGTCTCGCGGTATTGTGACTGTGTAAACGGCTCTTTTTCATCACCAATCATCTCAATGCCGATACTGTAATCATTGCAGTTATCATGCCCTTCCCAACTCGACTCCCCGGCATGCCATGCACGTTTGGAGAGTGGCACAAACTGAGTAATCACTCCCTTACGGTCGACGACAAAGTGGGCAGAGACCTGCAGACCTGTCAGGCTGGCAAACGACGAGTTGATGCCACTGTCCAGCCTGCCCATAAAAAATGATTCAACATGTTGAGCTTCGAAATCGCCCGGAGGCAGAGAGATGGCGTGCAGCACAATAAGGTCCACAGCCCTGCCGAATGGCCGCTCATTGAAATGGGGTGAAGGTAGCAGTCTCACATCGTGATCATGAAGCAAACAGACAAGATATGGCAAGTGCTCTATGATTGAGACTGTGTTCTCTCTGCCTGTATGGATATCAAGCCTGCTATTTGCGCTGATTCACTCCCTGTTTGCATCCACGTGGTGCAAAACTCTTTTCTATCAGCACGGCGTAGCACCACACCGCTATCGCCTGCTCTACTCACTCTTTGCCGTAGCCCTGACAGCACTATGGCTCTTCTATATCTATCAGTTACCCGATACACCACTCTACCAAATCGAGGGCTGGCTGAACTGGCTCATGCTTTCTGTTCAACTCTCAGGCCTCTGGATTGTACTGCTTAGTCTTAAGGCATTTGATACAGC
>JAJRVG010000195.1 GCA_021545595.1 Zetaproteobacteria bacterium
CTGACCAATCCGAAGTTTGAGACAATGAAGGGTGCCAACCGATGGCTGAAAGAGCATGACCAGGTGCTGGGCATTGTGATCAATGGGAAAGCAAGAGCCTATCCCATTCGTATTCTCAACTGGCATGAGATTGTGAATGATCGCATCGATAAAATCCCGGTGGTTATCACCTACTGCCCGCTCTGCGGCAGCGGCATTGCCTTTCACAGCAAGGATCAATTTGGCGTATCCGGCCTTCTCTATCAATCCGATGTGCTGCTCTACGACCATAAGACTGAAAGCCTGTGGTCTCAGATTATGATGCAGGCTGTAGCCGGGTCAAGAACAGGAGAGAGGCTGACACCAATGCCTATACAGCATACATCATGGAAAAGCTGGCAGGCGCAACATCCGAAGAGCACGGTACTCTCAAGGCAAACAGGCTACTGGCGCGACTACGATCGCAATCCCTACCTTGGCTACAACGAGGTTTCTAATATTTATTTTCCAATACGCCATCATGATAAACGATTGCACCCCAAAACATGGGTGGTCGGGCTAAAGGTTGGTGACAAGCACAAGGCCTGGGAGGTGAATCGACTAATCGTGAAAGGGAGCCACCTTCATCGCTGGCAGAAAAAAGATATACTCATTGAGGTAAAGGGTGAGAATATCAGCTTTGTAGACAAAGCTTCAGGAGTTGAGCTGCCCGCTATTCGCCTCTACTGGTTTGCATGGGCAACTTTTTATCCTGATACGGAACTGGAACAGTAAAAGATTTTGGTTAACGCTCCCGGCATCTTCTCGCATCTCATCCAATATCATATCATTGCAAATATCGATCAAAGTCCCTGGGGTATTCTGAAAAAAATATTACTCCTATTGAATCTTCAACAACCCCTTCATCACCATATCTGTGTAACTGACAATACCGGCAATCTTACCGTCACGATCAATCACCGGCGCTCTGGAGAGGCCAAGGCGGGCAAACAGGGCACTGGCATATTTGATGTTCATATCGGGGTGCACCGTGACTGCAGGCTTGGTCATCACCTCATAGATGCTGACCCGATCTGCTGAACGATCCTTCACCAGTACCTTTCGAGCGATATCGGCAATCACCACGATACCGTACTCATCATGTTGATGACGTTTGTTGACGATCAGGCATTTAGTCTCAACATGCTCCATCATCTCCAGCGCCTCACGGACGGTTGCCACACCCTCTACCAGGTCAAACTCCTTTTTCATTACGTCGTGCACCAGCAGTGTTATATGTTCGCTCATAGCTTCTCCTCCACTTCATCCAACAGTGTCTCAATCTGCCCCTTAAGGCCGATGGTATCCTCGACATCAATCTGAAACGCCACTCCGCTTCCCGGATGGGCCTCAAACCCAGCCGTGTCTGCAATCTGCTCGAGTATCTTACGGCTCAGGTGCTCCTCGACAATAAAGAGCAGCATCTCGCGCTGAGACTCCAGCGTCAGCCCGAAAAAGGTCTTGCGCGGGTTCAGCCCCTCACCCCTGGCATCGCCCACCACCGTAGCGCCTGTAGCGCCCGATTCGCGTGCTGCCGTCATAATAGCATCGGTTTTTGTTGAATCGACAAGTGCGATAATCAGTTTAAAGTGCATTGTCTGCCTCCTTGGTCTGCTGCGACTTACCGATTCTCTGGGATATCTGAGCATAGCCCATAACACTCATAATCGGAAAAACGCTAGCGAATGCGATGAGCCCAAACCCATCGATCAGGGGACTTCTCCCCGGAATTGTTGATGCAAGCCCCAGCCCCAGGGCTGCCAGTAAAGGTACGGTTACCGTTGATGTGGTCACACCACCCGAATCATAGGCAAGCGGGATAATCATGCGTGGTGCAAATCGTGTCTGGATAATTACTACAACGTAGGCGGCAATCACATAAAGCCAGAGGTCTGTGCCTGTAACAATACGGAAACAGCCGATTGATACACCCAGAGCCACGCCGAGAGATACGGCAATGCGCAGCCCCCATCCGGAAATAGCGCCACCGGATACCTGCTCTGCTTTCAGGCCCACCGCAATCAGCGCCGGTTCAGCCAGTGTGGTCGCCAGACCGATAGCAAATGCAAAAGCATAAACCCAGGCGTAATCCTGCCAGCGGATAAGCTCAGGGACACTGACTGCTGCACCATAAAGAAAGTGAGGGTCGGTCAGCTGTTTGGCCATCACCTCACCGAGTGGGAAAATCGCCTCCTGCAACCCCACAAGAAAGAGCGTCAACCCAAGCAGAACGTAGATAAAGCCACGAGCCACCGCCCAGAGGTGTGGAATTGGCTGGCGAAGCACCAGCAGCTGGAAGCCCAACAGCACCACCGCGAGGGGCAACACATCATGAAGCGTTGCAAACGTGGTATCCACAAACATCTCAAACACATTCATGCTGTGATAATCCCATAAAGCATGACAAAAATCATCGGTAGCAGTGATGCGAATGCAATCAGGCCGAAACCATCCAGCACAGGGTTCCTGCCACGAATCGAGGTGGCCAGACCAATACCCAATGCCGTCACCAGAGGAACAGTGATAGTGGAGGTGGTAACGCCGCCTGAATCATAGGCGATACCGATGATCTCCTCAGGTGCAAAGTAGGTTATTGCCACCACCAGGATATAACCGGTCATAATGCAGATATGCAGCGGCCAGCCGAAAATAATGCGCAGCACACCAAGCACGATCGCCGTCCCCACTGAGAGCGCCACAGTCATCCGAAGGTCGAACGCATAGTCGGCCATTGATACCCTGTTGTGCTCAATCACGCCACTCTGAGCTGCCACTTCAGCCGCCTTGCCGGCCACCGCAATCAGTGCTGGCTCTGCCACAGTGGTACTGAAACCAAGCAGGAATGCAAACAGGAGAAGCCAGGAGATATTACCTTTTTTTGCAAAGGCATGTGCCATCGCCTCGCCCAGCGGAAAAAGGCCAATCTCCAACCCGCGAATAAAGAGAGCCAGCCCCGCCAGCACGAACAGAAGCCCCTGCAGCAACTCCCCCAGATTGGGGATCGGCTGTTTTAGTACAACTTCCTGAAAAAAAAGAATCACCACAATGATTGGCGTGAGATCCCGCACTGCTTCAACCAGTGGCCTGACGGCATCGTGGAACGTATTCCACATAAGTTGAAGCCTGTTAGGGCCTGTTAACACTGATTCTGAGTGTAGCGATATCGCTATTTTTGTTGCAATGCAAGGCGTTTCGAGCGCAACGTGCCCGCGGCACATAAGCGAGAAACAACGCTACAGTGTGCAAAAATGGCATATCCCGCAGGGCAGTGCCCCAAACAGAGCCATTCAGCGTTGCTCGTCGTTCGTTTGGATTTACCAAATATCTCTCCTTGCGCCTTGACTGGCCTCTTTTGGGACTGCTGCGCTTCAACCAGAATTAGTGTTAACAGGCTCTAGTCATTATGCTTTCTGTGCGATCAACTCTACTGCGGCATCCAGTGTTAAAGTGTGCTGCTCACCGCTGCTCATCTGCTTCAGTGTCACAACACTCCGGTTCATCTCATCGTCACCTACCACCAGCACAAAACGGGCTCCCTCACGGTCAGCCATCTTAAACTGTCGTTTGGCGCTACCACCGCCACAGTGAACCGTGGCCAGCCCCCTTCCCCGCAGTTCAGAGGCCAGCTTTAGCGCATGCCCCTTCACTGAATCGCCAAGGGCAACCACAGCCACATCCGGCACTGCTATCGCCACATCCGGCAGCAGCATTGCCAATCGTTCAATGCCCATGGCAAAGCCGATAGCGGGCGTAGCAGGCCCTCCAAGCTCCTCAACAAGCCCATCGTAACGGCCACCTGCAATCACGGTTCCCTGTGCGCCAAGTTGATCGGTAATAATCTCAAAAGCGGTGCGGTTGTAGTAGTCGAGCCCCCGCACAATGCGTGGATTCAATTGATAATCGACATTCAGGGAATCCAGCCCCTTCTGCACACCGGCAAAGTGGTGGTCGCAATCATCACAGAGGTGATGAACCATCTCCGGCGCATCAGTCAGTACTGCCTGGCAGGAGTCAACCTTACAGTCGAGCACCCGCATAGGATTTTTGCTAATCCGTTCATTGCAGGTTTCACAAAGCCTGTCTGCACGTGCCATCAGGTATTCGACCAGTCGATCCCTGTAGGCTGGGCGGCAGGCCGGACAACCAAGTGAATTGAGCTCCATGCGAAGCCTTTCAAGCCCCAGTTCAGCCAGAAAGTCACGAGCCATAGCCAGCATCTCAGCATCCTCCAACGGCCCGGCAACGCCGAACATCTCTACCCCGATCTGCTGAAACTGGCGCAGACGCCCTTTTTGCGGGCGCTCACGGCGAAACATCGGACCTGCATAGTACCAGCGCTGTACACCAGCACGCGTCAGGCCAGCCTGCAGATAGGCACGCACGCTCCCTGCCGTACCCTCAGGACGCAGACAGATATGGTCACCACCCTGATCCTCAAAGCAGTACATCTCCTTGGAGAC
>JAJRVG010000196.1 GCA_021545595.1 Zetaproteobacteria bacterium
GACCAAATCTGCGGCTATTCTAGCTGTTGAACCTGCAACAAAGTATTTCATCAGTTCTAACTGCTTATTTCTGCTTAGTTTACAATGCTTTATGTACACCTAACCACCTTAACTTAGGAAATGTTAGGTGTCAGCCCCTAAGAATATTACTCTTCCAGCTTCCTGTACAAGGTAGATATTCCAATACCCAGTTTTCGAGCTGCAGCGGCTTTGTCTCCATTGTTGTTTTGAATCACGTGCTCAATATAACGCCGCTCAAATGCGTGACATGCATCGACAAGGCTCAATTCATCCGAACCGACCAAATCCTGCAGATCAGGAAACTGCAACTCATCTTCCGAGCTAAGAAGTAGCGCACGTTCAAGGTAATTACGAAGTTCACGCACATTACCTGGCCATGATTGAGACTCAAGCCATAAGCCTTGTGCCGGAGTAAATTCAGGTTTATTTCTGCTCCACTCTGTACATATTTGAGAAAGCAGCCGGTTGGCCAAAGGAAGAATATCGTCCCCTCTTTGGCGCAGTGGCGGGATACAGATTTTCATGACATTCAGGCGGAAGTAGAGATCTTCCCGGAAGCGACCATCTTTTACGGCCTGTTCAAATTTGGAGTTACTGGCAGCGATAATGCGTGCGTGAAACGGGTGTTCTTTATCACCGCCTACAGGGCGAAAACAACGTTCATCAAGCACATGCAGCAGTTTGGATTGCATGTGGAGGGGAAATTCCACCAGTTCATCCAGAAACAGCGTGCCCCTGCCCGCTGTTGCCAACAGGCCTTTACGGTCACGCTCTGCTCCGGAAAAAGCCCCTTTTTTATGTCCAAAGAGTTCGGACTCCAGCAACTCAGCTGGAATCGCCGCGCAATTCACCCGTATAAACGGTTGCTCTTTCAGGTCAGACAGACTGTGCAGAAGTCTGGCGACAACACCTTTACCCACACCGGTTTCACCCTGTAGCAGCACAGGCACCCGGCTTGACCCGGATTTTTGAATCAAATGTTGCACTTCCTGCATAGAGGACGAGGAGCCAAGAATTGCCAGCTCTCCACGATTGCGAAAGGCTTCCTCACTCTCAACAATTCTTCTACGCAACGAGAACTTGTCCTGCAGTCGTTGCAGGCGGGCAAGCAGTTCGTCAAAACGGATAGGTTTGGCGACATAATCATAGGCTCCAGCTTCAAATGCTTTTGAGGCAAGCTCTAGATTTCCAAATGAAGTCATCATGATGAATGCTGGAGCATTTTCACCGGAAAGCGCCATTAATACATCGAAGCCCTCTCCGTCTGGCAGGTAATTATCACAAAGTACCGCATCAAACGGTTCTGACCGCAGGCATGACAATGCATCAGTTACTGATCCGGCCTCACTGATTTCAAAACTTTCTTCTTCTTTGAGGAGTTCAATGATCCCTTTACGGATGTGAAGCTCATCATCAACCACCAGCAATCTCATATGCTCTCCTTAACAGGGAGCCATATCCGGAAGCAGCTTCCTTTCGTTTCAGTGTCAAGCAATACTAAAGAGCCGTTCATTCCATTAATCAGCTCTTTGCTAATAGCCAGCCCCAATCCTGTACCTTCACCTTTTGACTTGGTCGTAAAACTGGGTTTGAAAATCTTATCTCTCAACTCATGAGGGATTCCATGCCCGGTATCTCTGACATCAATAGTTACACCATGGTTATCTTCAAAAGCACAAATGTTTATTTCTCCTCCTTTTTTACATGCATTGAGTGCATTCAGGATGAGATTCATAAGCACCTGCATGAACATGCCATCAGAACCATAAATTTTTGGAATATCGTTCGGAAGGTCCTTCGTTATTTTTATGAATTTTTTGTCCGGGGACATTTGCGCCAGCTTAATTGCATCATCAACTACGGGATCCAGGTCAAAATAACTCATGCCAGTACCAGATTCCTGACGACCAAAATTTAAAATTACCTGGATAATGGATTCCATGCGCTCAGTCTCTTTCAGGGCTGTTTGAAGTTGCACGGCTACTGCGTCACTGTCTTTTTTATTCAGTTTTCTTTGAGCTACTTGCAATGATATTGAAATGGCGGAGAGAGGATTGCCAACTTCATGGGCAATGCCGGCCGACATCAATCCCAGTGCATTCATTTTTTCCTGATAGGCAGCGAGATTACGCGCATGGTCAAGCATTTGCTCACGCTCTTGCAGTGCACTACCCATAGAGTTGAATGCAGTTCCGAGCTCTCCAATCTCATCCTGAGATAATACCTCGCATTGTACGGCAAGTTCACCCGCTCCGACCTGTTGTACCGCCTTTTTCATTCGAACAAGAGGAAGAATCACGCGGCTATATATGAAGTGAGTAAGCAGCAGAAGTGTCAGTAGTAACACGGCCAGGATGGCAATTGTTTCAGTACGCATGTCTATTCTAAGTCCGTCCACCATACGCATGGAACCATTAACCTGAATATCCAGCTCATGATGTTTTGTAGACAACTGGTTAATCGCCTGCGCTGTCTCCGTAACGATCTCCTGCAGAATAATTGGCCCTTCCATGTTGCCCACAGCAAATGGAAGGTTGAATATATCATGGGCTTTAGACTTTATTTTATCGATACTTAGAGCCAAATCAGTCAGGGCATTATCTCTGTATTGATTCTCATAGGA
>JAJRVG010000197.1 GCA_021545595.1 Zetaproteobacteria bacterium
CGTTCATGGCGACCATAGCCAAGGTGTTCTTCCATCTCAGCACCAAGGGCTGTTTCAACTGTAAGCTTCGTTAATATCTGACTCAGACTCGATATGTCAGATTCCGTCTTCATATGCTTAGCCAATTCACTGGCTAAGGCGACCAACTTTGGGTCGTGCTTTTCTTTCTTCTTCATAAATACTCCTGTCAGCATATTAGCTGTTTGAAATATTTACACAGTTAGATTTACAGTCTCGATCGGCAATCACACCAGCCGTAACTATTGAAGCTTCATCTCTACTTCGACTATCCCCGGTTTCCCTGTAGAGCCAAGTTTCAGCTTCTCCAGAGCAACCCCTGCCTGGCCCATTCGATCTAGAAAGCGGATCAACCCTGAATAGGGCAAGTCCTTCATTTGAATCATTAAGCTCTTCTTTCCGCTGAGTGAAGCCGTCGGTTTCATATGTGTGATGTACTGCCTTATTTTCAGCTCTCTTGATGCCTGCTCGACAGTCATCAGAACATCCCCGCGATCTCCCTTGCTACCCAAGCTCTCCTGCAGCCTTAATGCCAGCCCTTCTGCTTCAAAAAGCTGCTGCTGTGCAACGACCTCCTCCTGCTCAAGCTCGGCAATACGATCATGAACGGGCATGATCAATCCAAATATCACGACCACCAATGGCAATACAGCTAATGTGAAAGTCAACAGCTTCTGCTCACGAGGAGCGCAGTGCTGATAGTAGGTTAGTATCCTATCCTTCAAGTCATCATATCTTCTTGAAAGCTGCTCTACCGTTATCTTATTCATGGCAGCTTCCATTCGATGCTGAATTTCACCTGACCGTTATTAAGCTCCGTATTCACCATCTCGACATCCCTGCTTAATGACCTGGAAAGTCTTTCCTGAATTCGGTTCAGCAATGCAAAGTCAGGGGAATTGCCTGATAGTTTCACAACATCACCTGAAAGAGATAGCTCACCCAAGCCCCAGCCTTTAACTTCTTGCTTCACTCTATCCAGAACCTGAAGGTCATGAAGCAGGCTTTTTGTAGAAGCGGTATTACCCGGTTGACCAGCCGCTCGCAGCTGGGCTAAAGGGTCAAGCATGACAGATTCATTGGGGAGACCGCGCCTGAATGCCTCAATGATTCCCTGCTGATACGTCTCAATCCGATTTTCCAGACTGTTGAGCTTATACCAGCCACCAGTCAAAATGGTTAGTAATAAAACCGCCCCCAACATCAAAGAAGGTTTCCAAACCCTGATTGACCCCCCAGTTGTCGTATGCACCTTCCACTTTCCATGACGGAAATTCATGGCGTTGCCAGCTCTGCTCTTCTTATAAGCAAGTAGATTGGCCTCCGGCCTTACTGGCAAATCCGAACCTGTTTCTCCGTCCCACTTAATGCCCTTCTCAATTAACAGCTCTGCCGACTCTGGAGAAAGCCTGCCAAGCACAGCGCCTCCTTCCGGCTCATGCCCCATCGCCAACAGGGAACGATAAATATCTTCAGCCAGACTCAAATTATCTCTTCCTTCACTATTGATACGTCTCATCCCCGACCAGGAACCACTGGATTGTCGGAACCCCACAAACAGGCCATCCCTATCAGCATCAAGTACAGCACAGCCACTTAATTCACCACACTCCTCAGCAGTTGCTTCCTGAAACTGACTGTTAAGACGATGCCATCCATCCACAGTTATGACCGGGCATTGATTCCATGCATCCTGTTCAGAAAGCATGCTGCGTGACGATTCAGACAGGCCGAACAGCAGTCCTGAAACACCGTGATCATCGCTGCATGCACTCCAGCCAAGCCACCAATTATCACATCCTTCACCTAGAGAGTCTGCAAGCTCCTGCCTTAGAATCTCTTCATCCAAATACTTTTTGTTTTTCAACGGAAGAGAAAATGGCCTGACCAGAATGTCTTCAGCAGGCAATATCAAAGCAGAAAACGATGCATCAATCACTTCAGGTTCTACTACGGGACAACCACGGACACTCTCAGTATCAAACTGGGTTACTCTGGTTAAAGCATCTGAATCTGTGTCATCTGGCTGCTCATATACGGTAACAGAGAGCGAGATACCGTCCCAGCTTGCGACAAAACCTTGAGCGCTCAAGTTTCCTTCTCCCTCTTATCAAACAGGCGTAACTGATCCCAGCCTAACTTCTGGCGATATAGCGTAGATATCCCTTTGGCTGTACGCTTAACCATAACCTCTTCACCCCACCTTGCCCGACCAAACTCGGACTCGGAGCGTATAATAAAACAGTCGCTACTCACAGAGAGTCTGGAGCGTTCTGCCCCCTTAGCCCACTCATACTCTCCGGGAATCCCGATAGCCTCTTCAATTTTTATATATGGGGCTCCTTCCCTGGATGAGATAATCAGTTCAATATCCGAATCAGTCGCTTTAGGAAACAGTGCAATAAGCAGTTCCTTTTCAGCACTGTTAAGGTTGATCTTTAAAGGTTTATCCCCGGAAGGCGATATAGTAATTACCTTCTTTAGTATCAGCCAGTATTCCCTAGTCATGCCTTTAACAAGCAACAACTCATTTAACCGGTCAAACGGAGCATTTTTGACTCGATAATCATACTCAAAATAGGCGCTATCCTCAGCGCCATCCGCCCCATGAACAGACGCGTCTGCATCCATCCAGTCAATTACCGCATCAACCAGGGCTTCCGGCACTTCAACCGCCCGAAACAGCCTTTTAGCAATGGAAACCTCCTGTGACCTGACAATGCCTTTATCGTCAACAAGATCGTTCAAATTATAGAACCGGTTGGCATCTTTGATAGAGATGTACACCATTCCATCATCAATAGGATAGGCTTCACTCTTAGCAGCCCAAGTTTCGTCCAAAGAATCAACATCCCCTTTATCCTCAATCAGCACGTGTTTCGCCAGTTCAATTCCCGACTTCGTTCCCATCCATGCGCTGGTCGACAGTTTCATATTTTCCGCTCTTCGAAGGCTAAGCTCATCCTCTACCGCTGCCTGAACAGCCCATGCAGACAACAGCGCGACAAGCCCGAGAACCAGCACCAGCGCCACACCCCTCTCATGAGCCCTGTCCAAAGAGTGCATAACCACTAAGCCTGTCCATCCAGATAAACCGGAAACTGCCACTCCCGCTCACCCTGACTATCCCTGATACGAATACGAATCGCTGTAGGAAGAGCAGATGCGGAGAGCGTGTCTATCCACTGTTTCTGCTGACTCAGAAATGAGACATCAAATGATTCCATCCTCTGTACCACCCATCGAATGGGCTCAACACCATCACGTGCCCAGGGATTTTTACTCTCCCTGACCAGTTCGCCCTTTTCCTCATCAATATAGTAGCGCACATAACTCAGCATAGATGCCCCGGATTCACGAACCAGAAGTGTTAACTGATCAAATGAGCGTTCGCCTCTGTGATCAGAAAACAAGGCAACTGGATAGATATTTTTGTCACTACTTCTTGAAAGGTAGCTGATATCCATCCTCATCTGTCTGGTAAAATAGCGGCTCTGCTCAATCTCTATCCTGCTCTCCCTGAGCAGTTGAAAGCCGCCTCCTGCAGAGTCAACCACCCCGTAGATCACTGCCATAACGAGGGAAAAAACTGCCATAGAGACGAGCAACTCAAGAAGTGTGAAACCACATTCCTGGAGCCCACGACTCCTTTTCAAGAATGAATTATCTAATTTCATCTGGATATATGCCTGTATAAAAACAGACGCACCGGTTCATCACCCTCAGTAGCAACCTCGACATTCTGCCTTACAAACCCGTCAATAGAAGTCTTCTCCATCCAGATGCGCCAGTTAAAACTGTAGTTACCAACATCTCGCACACCACTTTTTTCATGCATGGAAAACCCGGCTGTAAGATGTTCTGCCTCAATGAGATCCTGAGCAGTTTCAGTCATCAACGCATGTGCTAACAAAGCGTGCTGAATATCGCTTGATGCTCCCAGCCGCCCGGTCATCGCCATCAATGCTGTCACAGCAATAGCAAGTGCAACCAGCACTTCAATCAAAGTGAATCCATCCTGTTTTATCATTGCACAACCCGGATTCCATTTGGCCCAGGACGAAGCCGAAGGGTTATCTCTTTCCCTCCGCTGTTGCTGACTCCGGAAGATGGTACCATGATGATATCCGCCATCATTGATGTGTCGGGCAACAGAACAATGGCCTCTATCAACTCAGATGAATCCTGCCTTAATTCCTCACCACCCTTTCTAACCTGTTTAATCTCAGAACTGCTCAGATGGACTTCAGTAAATGGCTTTTCATGCAGCGGCTGCCACTTGTTGGATGTATCAAAACCCTCAAAGCTATATCTATTGCCTGAAGCAACCCATCGAACAGGATGCCCTGAAATTTGTGCCTCTTCAGAGGCCAGGCGAAGCAGGGTCGTCAACTGATCTGCTTCGTCTTCCATCTGTGAACCTGTTGCCCGAAAAATGTTCGGCATAACCATTGTGGAAACCGTGATGATCAGTAACAGAATCAGGGAAATCTCAAGCAGTGTGAAACCACACTCATCAGAGTGAACCTGCCCCGTTCCCATCCTGTGCCTGACTACCATTCGGACAGTTTGCCTATTCCCAATTGCCAATATCTGCATCAAATCCAGAGCCGCCAGCCTTACCATCTGCCCCGTGGGAAAGCAGATCAAAATCACCATGTACACCCGGGTAGAGATATACAAACGGATTTTGCCATGCATCTACCGGAACCTTATCCATATACCGCTTTCCATCCTTGCCGGGGTTAACGAGGGCGGCCAGTCCATCTGATGATGCGGGATATTTATTATGGTGCAGGCGATAAAGTTTTAAGGCCTGCGAAACACTTACCATCTGGGCCTTTGTTGCATCCACTTTGGCCTCATCTGCACGTTCAATAAATCGTGGCGCGATAATTGCAGCCAGTATACCGATAATCACCAGTACCACCATAATCTCAAGCAGGGTAAACCCTCTCTCTCTACCGCCCATTGCCATCTCCTTTCTCCAGCCAGAAATCATTACGTATTAATGGATCATAAAGTCTCTGCTCACCGTTGATTGAAACCACGTAGCCATCTATCACATCACCGGATTCATGTATCAATCGATCCAGCATTATCCATGAACCCAGCAAAAGACCGTGTTTCTCAATTGCCTTCTGAGCATATTTCGAACATGCCGGATATGATGGACAACTCCTTCCATCAAGCTCTCCGGCCACATGCTGAAAGAAATGAATAGGAATTTCTGCCGGAGTAACTGCATGAGATGAGCGCAACAGCCAAAACTGAGCCAACAACAGACTAAAGAGAGCGAGTGATGCATAAAGAACCAATCCATTTCTGATGCTTCTCACCAGGGTCTTCCCGGCAAACCGCTGGCCTGCGATAATCCCTGCCACCAGATCAAATATGCTTCCACAGTTCCCCGCTCAGCAAGTGAAACTGCTGAATAGACTGTACCGGACCATAACCACGCTGTGATCAGAGCAAAAAATAGTGTCACCGGGCCCATCCGCCTGAATCCCGCCCAGACTGTCAAGGTGATCATTGGCCACACCAGAAGAGCTGCTGTAAACGCATCCTGCACTCTCCCAAGCCACAGATGTCCTGCACCTGGAATAATGGTGGCAATGGCACCGGGTACCCATGAAGATTCCGACTCCGGTACAGGCGTCTTCTCCATGAATGACTCTGCAAATGTTTTGTGAACTGATGGTTGAACAAATCGGGGCTTTATTGAAAACTCTTCTCTCATTTGAATAAGAGATGCAGCTGTAAGCATTCTCTCTCTCCAGATGCTTTCATCATGCAACAGGCTGGCAGCACCCGTGAGCATGGAGACTGATGCACTCTCATTCCCCTTTGCTGCCAAAGAAATAGCATCGTTATAAACATGGGCAGGCTCTGCATCTGCCTGAATAGAGGCGAATACTGACAAGATGAAAAGAAATAGCGCAATCAGACGGGTTAACATCAGCGTACCATCTGATTCATTTCGATAATGGGCAACAGAATTGCCACGGCAAGCAGGCCAACCAAAAGTGCCATGATTAACACCAGTGCCGGTTCCAAAATCGTAACCAGACGTTTCAGAAGTCTGGATGTCTCATTTTCAAAAAGGTCAGCAATGCGGAGCAGCATCAAGTCAAGCTTTCCGCTCTGCTCACCTACAGCGATCAACCTGATTGCCATATCAGGAAATGCTTTATCCACAGATAAACCTTTTGAAATTGATTCACCCTCACGAAGGGCATCTCCTGCACTCTCAGCTGCCTGTTTAAGAGGGGTGCGCGTAAAGCCCTGCGATGCAATCATCATTGCCTGGAGCGCTTCAACGCCACCGGCCATTAACATACCGAGTGTCCTTGAAAACCTCGCTGTTTCAATCTTGGCAACCAATGTGCCGACAACTGGTAACAACAGTATCACGTGATCGAGTTTCATTCTAAAGGAGGGTAACCGTATCGCCAGCCTATATCCGATATAGACAAAAGCCATCCCCACCAACAGACCCCAGCCGTAATCACGAACAAATCCCGAGAGTGAAATTATCCATTGAGTTAATAGAGGAAGTTCACCACCGGCTCTATCAAAAAGTGAAACCATCTTAGGCACAACAACAACCATCATAAAGACCAGCACAACCAGGCCAACCACCATGATCACACAGGGGTATAAAACTGCAGAAAGGAATTCCTGTCTCATTTTCTGACGATGGTCCAATACCTCGGAGAGTCTGTTCAGTACGACTTCAAGCTGGCCAGTCTCCTCTCCTGCAGCAATCATATTACATACCAGATCATCAAATGATGTAGCGTTCATAGCAGAAGCCAGACTTTCGCCCTCTGTAACGTGTTGCTTCAGAGTGGCAACAACTCTTCTACTACGCTTGGACTCTGTGCTATCGGCTACAGAAGCAAGCGCATCCACGAGAGGCATGCCTGACCCAATCAAAATTGATAGCTGGTAAAGAAGAAGGGATGTTTCGTTTCCACTAAGTCGCTGAGAATGATTGAGTGCACCGGCACTGTTTTTATGCTCAAGCTGTTTAAGGCTGCGTAGCACCAGTTGCTGAGAACGAATATACCTGCGCGCGTCGCGTTCGCTATCCGCCTCAAGCTCTCGCCTGATTCTACGACCATGATGATCGACCGCCTCATAGGAAAACAGGCTCACGCCTCAACCACCTCATAATCCATTCGGCTGACTCGTAACACTTCATCAATTGAAGTTATTCCGGCTTTGACATGACGCACCCCATCTTGGCGAAGTGTGTACATCTGCTCTTTAGCTGCGAGCTTTCTTAGGGTCGGAAGTCCTTTGCCATCATGAATTGCCTGCCGCATCACATCAGAGACAAGAATCGATTCATAAACTCCAATCCGTCCATGATAACCGGTGTTCATACAGCGGTTGCAACCTACCGCATCGTAGACCTCATCACCCTCTTTTATGGCATCATTGGAGAGGCTCAGTGCCTTTATATCTGACCCATCAAGTTCCCTGCTCTTTTTACAATCAGGACAAAGATTTCTAACCAGTCGCTGTGCCTGAACCATGACCAGAGAAGAAGCAATCAGATAGGGCTCAATCCCCATATCCTGCAGCCGAACAATGGCTGAGAGCGCATCATTGGTATGAAGTGTCGAGAATACCAGGTGGCCTGTAAGACTGGCCTGAACTGCAATTTCGGCAGTCTCCAGATCACGGATTTCACCCACCATCACCACATCTGGATCCTGCCTGAGAATAGAGCGAAGTCCTGCCGCAAATGTTACACCAATCTTTGGCTGTACCTGCATCTGACCAACCCCATCAAGCTGATATTCAATGGGGTCTTCAATAGTTAATACATTGCAGTTCTGTCGATCTATATTCATCAGCGCCGCATAAAGTGTTGTGGTTTTACCCGAACCTGTTGGGCCTGTCAGCAGTACAATGCCATGGGGTGATGAAATGGCTTTTTTCATCCCATTAAGTTCCGCATCACTCATACCCAACTCTTTCAAACTTAACACCCTGGAACCACGATCAAGCAGTCGCATCACTACCCGTTCACCGCATGCGGTCGGAAGAAGCGAAACGCGCACATCCACATCTCGCCCTGCAATCCTCACCTGAAAACGACCATCCTGAGGCCGTTTTTTCTCGGCAATGTCCAAGGCTGCCATCACCTTGATGCGGCCGGTAATGGCGGACTGAACTGCCTTGGGTGGTGACACAACAGTGTGTAAAACACCATCCACGCGGAAGCGGACAAGGACTTTGTTTTCAAAAGGCTCAATATGAATATCACTTGCCCGTTCTTTAAGAGCCTGGGTGATCAGCGTATTTACAAGTCGAATAACAGGCGCTTCATTTTCAGAATCAAGCAGATCGCTCAACTCCTCAATCTCTCTTCCAAGATCACCGACATCCTGCATATTCTCTAGCATCTGTTCTGCAGAAGCTGAGGCCATATCGAATACCCGGTTCAATTCCAGCATAATCGCGTCACGAGGTACCAGAACCGGCTCAATTTCAACACCCGTTTCCCGGCGGACGTCATCCATCAGGCACCATGGCCATTCACCCTGATCCGGAACTGCAACTTGCTGCAAGCCCGATTCATTCATCTGAAGAGGCAGTAGGGGCCCCTTTCTCAATAGCGACAGCGAGAACCGAAGCGCAAGATCGCTGTCCACCTGATCACTGGCAATTCGTGTCAGGCTCTGCATCAGTTTCCTTCAGCCTCTAAAGTCTGACTTTCCTTATTTCCCAAGGTTGGTGATTCAACAAGATTTGATGGAGCCATATCATCCGGCAACATAGTTTTCTCTCTTGGAAAGAAGATGCTTCCCTGAACCGAACTGGATTCATAAAAAGATTTAATATCCAGGTACTTCTCCTGGGTAATGGTTTTCATATCCTGCTCGGATCGAATAATCCTTGGCCGGATAAATACCATCAGGTTTGTTTTTCGGCGCGAGTTCTCCGTGAATGTAAATGGCTCGCCAAGAACAGGGACGCTACCGATGCATGGAACTCTCTTCACCGTTGTGAATCCATCTTCCCGCATCAGACCACCGAGCACCAGTATCTGCCCATCCTGAGCCAGCGCTACAGTTCTCACCGAACGTTTGTTGGTAATCAGATCACTGGCTGCCCCGTCCAGTGTTGCATCACTGCTGATGCTGGATACCTCCTGATATATCTCAAGGCGAATGGTGTTTCCTTCAGAAATCTGGGGAGTAACCTTCAGGGTCAGGCCGATATCCTTTCGTTCAATGGTCTGAAATGGGTTGGCAGTTCCACCCTGCGTTGCATTCTGACCGGTCAGAAACGGTACATTCTGACCCACAACAAACTCTGCCTCCTCATTATCCATCGCAATCACGTTGGGGGTGGAGAGTACGTTGGCATCACCTTCAGTCTCAATCGCGTGCAGGACTGCAGCGAGGCTTACGCTCCCGTTGGCAAGCGAGCCTCTGAGAATACCGATTGTCAGCCCCTGTGGAAGGGAGCTGGCAATATTGCCCGCAAGGTTTGTTCCCGTACCACCACCTGTAATGGTCTGTGAAAGCCCGGTGAAGTTCTGTCCGCCCACAACGGTATTTCTACCCTGATTAAACTCACTGTTAACCAGCCATTCGACACCGAACTGTTCGCCACTGTTACCTGTCACTTCAACTATAAGAGCCTCCACAAGAACCTGTAAGCGACGAATATCCAGCTTGTCGACAATATGGTTGACCGCCTGCATATCACTCGGATCAGCGGTGATGAGAATCGCATTGGTTGCCGGGTCTGCAACCACCTTCACGTCACCGGAGAAGAGGGCTTTACCTCTGCCCCCGGATTTCTGCATACCTGCCTGCCCAAGCAGTTCACTCAAAACCTTGGCGACACCTTCAGCGCTGGCATGTTTCAGATAGCGAACCTGCAGCCTTCCATTATCCGCTTCCGGTTTCACATCCAGATTGACCACCATGCTTTCGATTTCCCTGATCACCTGCGCTGGAGCAACCACAATCATCATGTTTCCTGACTGGTATGAAATAGCCTTCACCTGGGTACCAATGCTCTTTCCCTGCGCTCCTGCATATAGACTGGTTATGGTCTTTGACAATTTATCTGCCGATGCATGTTTCAGTGTAAATATCTTCACGCCCACTGCATCTTTACGATCCACAATCCTGACAATCTGGAGAATCCGTTTTGCGTTGCTGCCACTATCAGTCAGCAGAAGCATGTTGCCTCTTGGATAAGCAACCAGATGGCTATTGGGAGAGATCAGGGGTTTAAGCAGAGACACAAGTTCCTGAGCGTTGGCATGTTTTAGCTTAATGACCTGGGAAACCAGCGCATCGTTCCCCTTTGATGAAGTTACAACTTCTGCTCCTTTCTGCTTTCCTTCAGCACGAGGAATGATCTTAATCACTGAACCGCTCTTCACAGCAGCAAACCCATTCACCTCAAGTACAGAAAGAAAAATATCATAGGCCTGATCCTCAGGAACAGGTGCAGGAGAGATGATGGTTACCTTGCCCTTTACACGGTTATCAATCAGGAAGTTCTTGTCGGAGAAGCCCGCTACATATTCAATAAAGGCTCGTATATCGGCATTCTTAAAATTAAAGGCGATATCCTCAGCCGTTGCAGTCTGAACATTTACCATCAGCCCGATTAACAGAGCTGAAACCATCATCCTGATACGCACACTCCTTCCCTTCACAAAACTCTCCCCGATATCACTTGTTATCTCAATTTTGCAGTCGCTTGAATATTCAGCGCTCTTGGCTGAGCCTTTTTCTTCTCCATGGTTATCCGCTCAAGCTTTCCTCGATGCTCAACTACAATGGTATCAGCGCTTACTTCTATCAGCTTCACACCGGGCTGAATCAGATCGCCCACTCTATGCATTTGCTGCCTGTTTCCCGCACCAGAAATAATCGCAGCAGAATGTTTTCCGGAGACAATGGTTCCAGCCAGTTTTAATTTTAGCCGACTTGGAGTAACAACCTTGGGCTTTGGAACCGCCCTGGCCTTCACACTGAATTTTCCGAACAGATCAGAGTTGGCAAGATTTTCAATATCCAATGCAGCCTCTTGCTGAGGCCCTGCAATTTTAGTTACAGCAACCGTGGAGGATTTCAATGGAGATACAGCAAGGAATATCATCCAGACGATAGCCATTACTAAACTTGCCTCCGCAAGCCTTGGTAACCACTTCATATATTCAGGTGCAAATACCATGTTGGTCTTAAGAATCCTCCCTCCTCAACCTATGAGGAATATATCCGGATGGCAGAATAATTCCACTGCCACACCAATGCAGACAAAATGGATGGAAAGAGTAATTAGAATCAGATCGAAAACATATAGCATATATATGCTATATAGATATTGAAAACGGAAGAGGCAATCATTCGACCATCTCCGGGTTCCGAGCAAGGGTCAGGCATGAGTTATTGAGTTGTTTCGGAACAACCTGGACTTGACCTCATCTATCTTTTGCCGAAATTGCATTTCCTTCATTGCTCGCTCCCTGACCTTCTTCACCTGCAAGCTTAATGCAGACGGGTCCCTGTGCATACGCCTGGCCAGTTCCACCAATGTATGTTGGCCTGTCTCTGACACCAGCCATGCAGCAACCCCTCGTGCCTCTGTAAAGTTTCTTTTCCTGCTGCGACTACACAAATCTGCAATATCAATCTCAAATTCCCTGGTTACCGATGCCAACAATTCATCCAGTGATACCTTTACTACCGCGTCCCCATCCGCCTGTGCCATCACGTGCTGTAAAAACCGGTCTTCACCCAAAAGGCGTGGATCACCGCTGCCCCGATGAAATTCCGGTCGGTACTTTTCAGCCACCGCATCCATGACAAAGTCGGCATACTTATCTCGCGCCAAACCAGCAGTATCGCCAAATTGCAATAGGACAACATCGCATGTCAGCCATGTAATATGCTCTTTCCCCATATATGCCCGGTGCCCGCTCCATTCATAATCAGCCGGAATTCCAACCAGACCTGCACGTACCGGATTTAAGTGAATATAGCGAACCAACTCCAGCAAGTAGCTATCTTTATCCACCAGCAACGCCTTATAACGACCTTGAAACAAATGACCCATGCGCTTATGCCTGCTATTGATCCAACGGGTATAGCGGAAAGACAGGTTTTGCATTATTTTGGAGAGTGGAATATCCGACACCTGTATCGCCAGATGGATATGGTTTCCCATCAGACAAAATGCATGCACGCGATGGCCGAACCGCTCCACGCCTTCCTGAATAAGAAAAAATATGCGGTAACGATCCTCTGGTGAGAAGA
>JAJRVG010000198.1 GCA_021545595.1 Zetaproteobacteria bacterium
GGATTTCTCTATACACCCTCGTCCAAAGGTTTTGATCACTTGATTCAGACCACGCTTGTAGATGGAAAAGGTAAAATCTACGCACAGGTCTATGGTATGGAGATTGAACCTACTGTGCTCACCCAGGCCATGAAAGAGCTGGTTTTCGGTCTCGAGCCTGCATCATTTAACCTGTCATCGCTTGTCAACAGGGTGCGTCTGTTCTGTACGGTCTACGACCCGGCCACTGACTCCTATAAACTCAATTATTCCATGATATTCGGTATGGTAATAGGCCTGTTGGTGGTGACTGCTACGGGCATCACCCTTATCCGGCTCTTCCGTCAGGGTTGATTAAGGCCGGAGGGCAGATATGAACAGGGCCGAACCCCGTGAACAGATTGATCTGCAGGCAGGTAAAGAGACCAGACCTAAAAGCATGATTTCACGGTTAAGCCGGGCGATATTGCTGCGTATCGAAGCATGGTTCAATCCTATCTTCGGGAGTAACAATCCGTTTTATCATCTGGGTGATCTCGGCTTCTATTTTTTCTATATCATGCTGGCCTCCGGCACCTACCTGTTTTTCTATTATGAATCGACCGTTACCGGCAGTTTTGACACGCTTGAATATCTGACGAACGAGCAGTGGTATCTGGGCGGCATCATGCGCAGTCTGCATCGTTATGCTGCTGACGGCATGGTGCTGGTTATGGCACTGCATATCCTGCGGGAGATGGTGCTGGGGCATTTTCGCGCTGCACGCTGGTTTTCCTGGGTGACCGGCGTGCCGCTGCTTATTATGGTCTACCTGAGCGGTATCATCGGGTTCTGGATGGTCTGGGATGAGCTGGGACAGTTTATTGCCGTGCGGACTTCAGAATGGCTGGATGTACTGCCTGTTTTTGCCTCACCCATGGCACGTAACTTCCTTCTGAATTCAGACGTGACTGACCTGCTTTTCCGATTGCTGCTTGTCATGCATATCGGCGTGCCACTATTTCTACTGGCCACGATGCTGGTACATATTAAAAGGGTCAGTCATGCCCGAATCATGCCTCCGGCCGGGCTTGCAACGGGGACACTGGTCGCACTGCTGTTGCTGTCGTTGCTGCAACCAACCATCGGCCATGAGCGTGCCAATCTGGATATTGCTGTAAACGCTCTGAATCTTGACTGGTTCTACATGTTCGCCTATCCGCTGATGGACACCTGGTCCATGGGTGCTGTATGGGCTTTGCTGGGCGGGGTGACCCTGCTTTTACTGTTTTTCCCCCTCCTGCCACCACGTCCGGTGTCTGAGTCGGTGGCTGTCGTACATCTGGATTACTGCAGCGGTTGCGGACTGTGCGCTGATGATTGTCCGTATGAAGCTATTTCCATGCAGCAGCGCAGCGACGCCCACCCTCTGTTCCGACAGGAGGCCCATGTTATTTCCAGCAGTTGCGTTCAGTGCGGCATATGTACAGGCTCCTGTCCCTCTTCCAACCCGTTTCGCCATACCACCACCCCGGCTCTGGGCCGGGCAGCACAATTGAAAAGTGGTATTGAGATGCCGCAATGGAGTGTGGACAGCCTGCTTGCAGAGGTGAAGCAGGCATTGGATGATATCCATGCAGAGCATAAAATTCTGCTGTTTGGGTGCTCCTGTGGTGGGAATATTCAGTCGCATGCAACAGCAGATGTTGCCCCTGTTGTGCTGCCCTGTATCGGGATGCTGCCACCGGCATTTATTGAGCATGCCCTGTTGCGTGGTGCGGACGGGGTGCTGCTGTCGGGGTGCCGTAAGGGCGATTGCTATCACCGGCTTGGTGATGAGTGGCTCCGGGAACGGCTGGCCAATGAGCGCAGGCCTTACCTGCGTCATTCAGTGGATCGTGATCGTATCGGCTATTGCTGGGCGGCAGTATCGGATGAGCAGCAGTTGCAAGATGCCATTGACACCATGCGATGTCGTATACGGAATCGTTGATACAGACCTGTTTATGGCAATGAGGGGGGCATTTTTTGGTAAATTTTGGTAATGACAGAAATCTCCACATGGGTTTAATTTGATCTGAATCCTGTCAGGTCTGTAGCCTTCTGATTTTCCCGCATGCCTGCAAACAAGCCATGTTTAATATGTATTATTTTACTGGCCTGATACTAATCTGCAGGTTCAACTGTGAATGCCAGAAGTGTGATTGATCGTTATTTATTCAACCACAATCATCAAGGGGTTCTTTGTGTACTTTTTTTTGATAAACTGCACAACGATTGCATCTGGTATACTGTTTTAGCCAAAAGGAGGTGTCGCTTGAATGAATCTGATCAGGGAAATTTCATCTACCGTTTCCTGAAATCTATTCAGTTCGGTGGCAAGTGGTTGTTTCAGCGTGCCGAAGGTGCGTGCAGTACTGTCTTTGGTGAGAAGAACAACCCGATGTATTATTTGGGCGGCCTGACCTTCTTTTTCTTCTATATCCTTTTCGGCAGCGGCGTTTATGTGTATATATTTTATGATACAGAGGTCAGTGGTGCCTACGCCTCGATTGAATATCTGACTCATGAGCAGTGGTATCTGGGCGGGGTTATGCGCAGCCTGCATCGTTACGCTTCTGATGCCATGATTGTGACCATGGTGCTGCATCTACTGCGACGCTTCTTCAATGACCGATATAATGGTGGTCGATCATTTTCATGGATTACCGGCGTGCCCATGCTCTGGATGGTCATTATTACCGGCCTGCTGGGATACTGGCTTGTCTGGGATCAGATGGCACAGTTTATCGCAGTGCGTACTTTTGAGTGGATCGACTGGTTGCCAATCATTGCCGAACCCACGGCACGTAATTTCCTCTCCAATGCACATATGACAGATACACTTTTCCGCCTGCTGGTGGTGACGCATCTGGGCTTGCCGTTGATTCTGATGGCTGCCATGCTGATTCATATTAACCGGCTGCATCATCCCAAAGTGAATCCTCCGCGGTTGCTGGCTATAGGGATGTTTGTGGCTCTGCTGGCGCTTTCGTTTGCCAAACCGGCACTCAGCCATGCGCCGGCAGATCTGGGTGTTGTCCCTAACGTACTGAATTTTGACTGGCTCTATATGGCGGTCTATGCGCTGATGGGTTCATGGTCCATGGGAACGGTATGGGCAATGGTTGGCGGTGCTACGGCCTTTGCGATGCTGCTTCCGTGGCTGCCCCCCAAGCGGCGTGATCCGGCAGCTGTTGTTGATTTGAGTAGTTGTAGTGGTTGTAACCTGTGTGTGCTGGACTGTCCGTATGAAGCGATCCGTCTGGAGCCACGTTCGGATGGCAATACCCGGTTTACCCAGGAGGCCCGTGTCGTTGAAGACAAATGTGTCAGTTGTGGTATCTGCACAGGCTCCTGTCCGTACTCTGTGCCTTTCCGGCGTACGGAGAAACTTGTGTCGGCGATTGAAATGCCACATTTTGGTATTCAAAAGCTGCGGGATGACGTTACCGAGGCAATGCAGGAGCCAGGTGAGAAGAAAATTTTTGTGTTTGGCTGCTCTCATGGCGTGGGCAAGCATGTTACGAAGCTGGACAAGCCGGACGTGGTCGGTGTTAATGTCGAGTGTTCCGGCATGTTGCCACCCTCCTTTGTTGATTATGCTTTAGGGCAGGGTGCCGCTGGCGTTGTTGTCACCGGCTGCCGTGAAGGGGATTGCTATCACCGTTTGGGCAATGTGTTTACACGGGAGCGCCTGAACAGGGA
>JAJRVG010000199.1 GCA_021545595.1 Zetaproteobacteria bacterium
CTTGAAAGGCCTCAATACGTGGAATTTCTGTATATTTTTCAGGGTAAACCAGATAGTAAGCACTCTCATCAGCCAGTGTCTGGGGAAACGGAATTACCAGCCTTCCAGCCCTGATCTCTTCTGCTACAAGTGATGGGTCGACAATAGCAATACCCACACCGTCAACAGCGGCCTGGATAGCAAAATTCCTTGTTTCAAACATCTGCTCCTGTTCTGTTTGAATCTCTTCGGCACCCACTGCACCCAGCCAGACATGCCAGTCATCGGGGCGCAGACGCGCATGCAGCAGCGTATGATTTTCCAGCTCTTCCGGGCTCTTCAGTGATTTCGCCAGATCCGGACTGCATACAGGTGTAAAAGTCTCAGCAAACAGGTATTCCGCATGCAGTCCCGGCCAGTTGCCACGACCGGAGCGAATTGCGCAGTCCATATCCTCACGCGTAAAATCAACCTGTGAGACTGAGGTGGATATGCGCACTTCAATTTCAGGGTGCTGCTTCTGGAAGCTGGAGAGTCTGGGAATAAACCAGCGCATGGCAAAGGTGGAGAGCATGCTGACATTCAGAAGCTCCTCCTGACTCTTTTGATTCAGTCTGGAGATAGCTTGCCCAATCTGCTCAAATGCAGCGGCCATGTCTGAATAGATCAGTTCGCCAGCCTGTGTAAGTGATAGTCCTGCTTTCGTGCGATTAAAGAGCTGAACACCAAGGCTCTCCTCCATATTTTTAATCTGATGGCTCAGGGCGGAGGGAGTCACAAACAGTTCATTGGCGGCATCTTTCAGGTTGCCATGCCTGCCGACAGCCACAAATGCACGCAGCGCATTCAGTGATGGAACTATTTTACTCATGAGATTTTCTCAACCATAGGGGTAGAATATTTCATTTTAAACTTAGTGCAAGCATGGATAAGCTGTGCCATCCGGTTGTAGTAGATTGAAATAAATTTAATACAAGCCGGTGATGAGGAGAGCGGTATGGCAAAGACACTGTTTGATAAGGTCTGGGATCAGCATGTTGTGAAGGCAAATGATGATGGTTCCGTGCTGCTCTATATTGATCGTCATCTGGTGCATGAGGTAACCAGCCCGCAGGCATTTGAGGGGTTGCGTCTGGCCGGGCGCAGACCGTGGAGGGCGAGTGCTGCTGTGGCAACGCCGGATCACAATGTTCCAACAGTTGACCGTGCCAGGGGGATCGAAGATCCCATCTCCCGCATACAGGTGGAAGCACTGGATGCCAACTGCAAGGAGTTCGGGATTACTGAATTCGGTATGGATGATATTCGTCAGGGTGTGGTGCATGTGGTTGGTCCTGAGCAGGGACTGACGTTGCCTGGCATGACAGTGGTATGTGGTGATTCACATACGGCAACCCACGGCGCATTTGGTGCGATTGCCATGGGCATCGGCACCTCTGAGGTTGAGCATGTACTGGCAACCCAGTGCCTGATTCAGAAGAAGCCGAAGGTGATGTGTATCTCTGTAGAGGGTGAGCTGCCAGCAGGTATCACGGGAAAAGATGTGGTGCTCTATATTATTGGTAAAATCGGTACGGCAGGTGGCACGGGCTATGCCATCGAGTTTGCCGGTTCAGCGATCCGTTCGCTCTCAATGGAGGGGCGCATGAGTGTCTGTAACATGGCCATTGAGGCTGGGGCTCGCTGCGGCATGATTGGTGTGGATGACGTGACCATTGATTATGTGAAGGGTCGGCCCTTCGCCCCAACAGGTGAGCAGTGTGGTGTGGCGGAAGCTGCATGGCGCGAACTTCACTCGGACAGTGACGCCAGATTTGACCATGAAATTGTATTGGATGCGGTTGATATTGTGCCTCAGGTATCATGGGGCACCAGCCCTGAGATGGTGCTGCCGGTAAGTGCATCACTGCCAGACCCTGCTGATGCCAGGGACGCAACTCAGCAGCAGGGCTGGAGCCATGCCCTGGAATATATGGGGCTTGAAGCGGGCATGGCGATTGAGGCAATCGAAGTGGACAAGGTGTTTATCGGCTCATGTACCAATGGCCGGATTGAGGATTTTCGTTAAGCAGCGAAGGTGGTGGCTGGCTATAAGATGGCGGCCAACGTGAAGCTGGCGATGGTTGTGCCCGGCTCCGGTCTGGTGAAAAAACAGGCTGAGGAAGAGGGGCTGGACCGGCTTTTTATTGCGGCTGGATTTGAATGGCGTGAGCCCGGCTGCTCCATGTGCCTGGCGATGAATGCGGATCGTCTTGAGCCGGGTGAGCGCTGTGCTTCAACCAGCAACCGTAATTTTGAAGGGCGTCAGGGTGCTGGCGGGCGAACCCATCTGGTGAGCCCTGCTATGGCGGCAGCGGCGGCGATTAAAGGTCATTTTGTCGATATTCGCAATTGGGAATTTAAATAGAGATCTGAATCGCCATTAAGGCAACAGATTACAGTGCAGAAGCACTTGTGATGAGAGAGGTATAGAGATGCAGGCATTTACAACAATGAAGGGACTGGTTGCACCGTTAGATCGTGCCAATGTCGATACCGATGCAATTATTCCAAAGCAGTTCCTGAAGAGCATTAAAAGAACCGGTTACGGCCCGTTTCTATTTGATGAGTGGCGTTATGAGGATGTTGGGCAGCCGGAAATGGATTGCACCCATCGCCCGCGACGTTCGGAGTTTCTTCTGAACCAGCCACGCTATCAGGGGGCAACGGTGCTGCTGGCTCGTGAAAACTTCGGTTGTGGCTCATCACGTGAGCATGCACCGTGGGCGCTTCTTGATTACGGCTTCCGCTGCATCATCGCGCCGAGTTTTGC
>JAJRVG010000200.1 GCA_021545595.1 Zetaproteobacteria bacterium
ATGGGCAGTGGCTGACAAGAGATGATAAGAGCCGTATTCTGATGATCGAGGGGCGCGTCGCTAACCGGCTCTACTGCGAGCTTTTACCACCACAGATTCAGGTACACTTTTTTGATGATTCCGGTCTGGATCAGGTTCTTGGCAAGGTCACACTGGCGATCACAGAACCCCCCGGCCTTGAACAGGTGAAACATGCACCCTTTAAGATGCCGGAGATTGACCGCGTACCCGTGGAGGCTCAGGGAGAGCGTGGATTTTTTCTTGTGCTCGATTCACTGCCGGAACGTACGGCTGACTTCACACTGACAGCAGTCGTCAACAGCCGCTGACTCAGCAACAGTCGCAAAACGGAAAGATCAGCGGGCAGTCAGTTCCGGAATACGGAATCCAAGGTGTTTTATCATGTCTCGAAGACGTTGCTGTGTTGGCCCTGAAAGGTGTCCTGCATCAACAATGGAGAAGATGTTCTCATGCTGTTTATGCTCCAGCCCCGGAACCGCCTTGATATCACGCAGAAAAATATCGGTCTCTTCCTGACCAAGCCTCTCTCTCCAGGCATCCGTGTCGATGCTGATCGCGGCAGGATAGATACTTTCACCGGGCTGTAGACGAAAGAGTATGAGCATCTCATCCCTGATGACAGAGTTGCTGCCAAGTGCAATAGCACGGCCGGACCAGCTCCAGCTCAGGCCAAGCTCCTCCCACTCACGAATCAGAACAGAGTAGAACTCCCGATGCATTGCATCACAGGAGCCGTAGAAGTCGCCAAGTGTCTGTTCAGCCATCATTCACCCCGAACATACCCTATTTTAGCAGCTCATCCGTACACTGCTCAGGCAGCCGCGCTGAGCAGGACAACCGCCTGTGCGGCAATCCCTTCACCACGCCCGGTAAAGCCCAGTTGCTCAGTTGTTGTCGCTTTTATGTTAAGAGCACCAGTATCAACACCGATCACACCAGCCAGTCGCTCACGCATGGCTTCAATATAAGGCGAAAGTCTGGGTGCCTGGGCAATGACTGTTGCATCCAGATTGCTCACGCGCCAGCCATTTTTGTTCAGACTTTCAACCACTGAAGAGAGCAGTTCAACGCTATCAATGCCGGCATACCGGGGGTCGGAATCGGGAAAATGATGGCCGATATCACCCAGTCCGGCCGCACCCAGAAGTGCATCACAGATGGCATGGATCAGGACATCGGCATCCGAATGCCCGGCAAGGCCAAGCCTGTATGGAATCTCGATACCACCCAGCATCAGCTTTCGCCCTTCACAGAAGGCGTGTACATCAAAACCCTGACCGATTCGTATGTTCATCTGCATACATCTCCTTCAAAGTGGGCGTGCAGCCAATCCATATCGGCCTGCGTTGTAATCTTCCGGTTCAGTGAATCGCCCTGACTGATATAGACCGGAAACCCTGCAGCCTCCAGTACTGAAGCGTCATCAGTGTGGGACTCCAGACGATCACCCTCCTTCTCAATGGCCTCGATAAACCACTCCCGGCGGGCAACCTGTGGTGTCTGAACAGCTCGAAGTGTTGAACGATCCGGTGTCCTGACAACACGCCCATCACGGTCGATCTCTTTGATGGTGTCATGCAGTGCAACACCGGGGATTGCGCTTCCATGCTCAGCAGCCACATCAAAGGCATCTTTTAAAAGTTGTTTGGATGGCAACGGCCTGACGGCATCGTGCACACCCACCATATCAATAAAATCGGGCAGCGCTGCCAGGCCTCGTTGCATGGATATGGAGCGCTCTGCCCCGCCTGTCACAGGCGGCAGAAGATCAAACGGAAACTGACGCCCCTCTGTCACCCCGGCATAGAGCCGGTCATCTCCGGCAATCACAGGCTGGACAACAGTGATCCGCTTCTCCTGCGCCAGAGAGTTCAATGTATGAATCAGAAGTGGCTCCCCGGCGACAACGACATACTGTTTCGGCAACATGCCGCCAAAACGTTTACCACTGCCTGCTGCCAACAACAGAATACCTGCTTGCATAAGGGTGATTGTGCGCGTTCATCAAGAGAGGTCAATCTATCCGTGATCTACATCGCCAGGATTTACTGTTTAAGCCGTTGCGCAACTCAGACGCATCGGATATAAACCTGCCATGACATCCACTTACCTCTTTCTGGCTGCCGGAGTGCTGACTCTGATCTCCGCCTATGCGGTCTGGACAGATGTCTGGGGCAATACCCCTGCATCATCGGCAAAAAAGGGGCCTCTCATTGCTCTGCTGTTGATTGCATCAATCGCACTCACTCTCTGGGCCGGTTTTAAGCTTGAGACTATCAGTGAGCAGGGTCTTCGCTTCTCTCTGGCATCAGCCGCCGCCATTGTAACCCTTCTGATTCAGAGCATATATCTGATTGGCGTATGGCAGCACGGTATTCGCGGGCTGGGACTCTTCCTGCTACCGCTAACTGCAGCGTCACTTCTGCTGATTCCTGTTCTTCCGGAGAGCGCTGTTGACCACTGGATTCATACCTCATCGATTCTGGAGTCCAGCCATCTTCTACTATCACTACTCGCATATGCTACGCTGACACTGGCTGCCATTCATGCCCTGATGCACCTGCAACTGGATGGTGCACTGAAAAAGAAGCAGTTGAGCCCGGTTATGCAGGCGATGCCATCACTGATTGAGATCGAAACACATCTCTTTGCTCAGGTTCGCTGGGCCACCTGGCTACTGGCTCTCGGCATTCTGACTGGTCTGAGCTGGCAATGGGTTGAATTCCAGCACTTTGCCCTGCTCAACCATAAAGTGCTTCTCGCCCTCTTTGCATTTGGGGTTCTCATCCTGCTTCTTGCCAAGCACAAAAAGGCGGGATGGCATGGTCGAAGGTCCAGTCACATGGTTCTTTCAGCCTATGTTCTCCTGCTTCTGGCCTACTTCGGTGTAAGGCTGATCAACTCCTGGCTGGGCTGATCTTTTAAACGGGCCTTAAAAGTATGGATCAAATTGGAATCTCTCTTCCGGCTGCTGTGGGTATCCTTATTTTCCTGCTACTGCTCTCCGCCTTCTTCTCAGGCTCAGAGACAGCACTGACCCGGGCCAGGCGAGTACGGCTTAAAATATTGAGCGAGCAGGGTGACAGAGGAGCCCGGCAGGCTGAAACCCTGATGAAAAAACCTGAACAGATACTCTCCACCATCCTGCTCGGAAACAATTTCGTCAACATTGCTGCCACATCACTGGCTACCGTAATATTTGTCGCAGCATTTGGAGAAGCGGGCCTGTTGTACGCCACTATTGCCATGACCATCGTAATACTGATCTTCTCTGAAATTCTTCCGAAAACTATCGCTGTTGCACATCCTGAGAACATTGCCTGCCATGTCGCCACCCCCTTGAAATGGATTCAGAAAATCAGCTCTCCCATCATCTGGATATTGATGCATTTTATCACCCTCTTCCAACGTATCTTTAAAGTTCCGGAGAGCAAGGACGTCGGCTTCAACCATAAGGAACTGGCCACAATGATCGATATGAGTGCTGAGACCGGCATGCTTGATTCCGCCCGCGAACAGATGCTGATGAGTTCCCTGAGACTGCATGAGGTTACGGTAAAGTCTCTTATGACACCCCGTAAAGATATAGTCATGCTTAATGCTGATGAAACAGTTGATGAGTGCCGTGAAAGTGCGGTGAAGAGTCCTCACTCCCGCTACCCTGTTTTTCACAAAAAGAGTGATAACATTCTCGGCATTGTGCACCTGCGGGAGCTTTTCAAGCTCAAGGAGCTAAACAGCAAGATGGCACACGCCATGATATGGGTCGATCCGCCCTACGCACCCGCCAACCGTAATGCCCTGACACAACTTTTTGAATTTCAGTCCAAACATCAGCACATGGCAATTGTTGTGGATGAGTTCGGTGATATTGACGGGCTTATTACGCTGGAAGATATTATCGAGGAGATCGTCGGTGAAATTGTTGACGAATCCGATATCCCATCGCTGCCGGAAGTATGGCCGCAACCGGATGGGTCACTGGTGGTTGCCGGCACAGCTAACCTGCATGATCTGAATCTGGCTCTGGATACACAGATGCCCGAGGAGAATGCCACCACCATAGGGGGGC
>JAJRVG010000201.1 GCA_021545595.1 Zetaproteobacteria bacterium
ACCGCGTGCCGTAATGCCTATCACCTTGTGATCATATCCATGACGTCCACCACTGGCAAAAGCATCGTCCAGCCAGAAGCAGGTCAGACGCGACTCTTCATTGGCATCGTTTGAAAAAGCAGCGGTTCCCTTATCAGCTGCAACAACCAGATAGGGGTCATGCTGGTCACACTCAGCTATCCGGACACCATCGGGTGCAATAGTTTCACCATGTATCAGGTTGTCGGTCAACTCCAGAAGTGCCCGGATAAATGTACGGTATTGCTGCAACAGGAAGTCGCTGCCTGAACCATCGCGGATGATAAAGCCGCCTTTGGAGCCGGTAGGAACGATCTGGCCGTTTTTTACCACCTGTGTCGCCATCAGATCCAGCACTTCAGTTCTGAAATCCGCAGGCCGGTCAGAGAAGCGGATACCACCTCTGGCTACTGCGCCAGCCCGAAGGTGAATACCTTCAACATGAACACCATGCACAAAGAGCTCCCGATACGGTACCGGATGTGGAGTGAAACTGAGTCTGCCGGGGTCAATCTTTATGGCGACAGGTTCTCCAACCTCCCGGACAAAGGCATTGGTACGCACTCCGGCTTCAGTTAGCTCTGCCAGTGCCCGAAACCAGCGGTCATCCGAGAGATTCAGTACATCGGTCATCACCTGCTCAAATTCAAGCCGTGCCTGAGTAATATAGTCAATGGGCATGGATGGCAGGTGGCAGGCGGCAAAGAGCTGAAGCAGCCGTTCGGAGACCTTTGGGTAGCACAGTATCATGCTGGATAGCGGCATGGGTGCTGCATCCGGTAGCAACTGAATCAGATGGTTTCTTAGCGTGATAAGTATTGCGACCTGATCGATGTCGATTGCTGAGGAGGTAAGAAGTGCATTGATCATGTCATGATCCGCCTCATCATTAAACACCAGTTCCAGCCCCCGGTTAAGCCGTTTTAAATCGTCTTCTCCCAGAGAGTCAGGGGCGCGGCAGCGGATACAGCTAATCCGGATCTGCTGATCAGCAGGTCCGAAGTCTACAACTGCCTCCTGCATGGCGGTCAGACCGAAGGCCTGAATTCGATCGACCAGCCTTCCCAGAGGCAGCGGTTTGCAGGTGATGATATGGAGTTCAATGTTGCTCTGGCCTTCGCCGGAGCGTTTGAGCACCCGAACCATGTTTCTGCAGCTGGAGAAAATATCTCTGCGTGCCTGAATATCGAGGAGAAACTGGGTGGGCGGGAAGAGCTCCTGGTAGAGTGGTGGTAGCTGTTCAAGCTCTTTCAGAGTGCATGGGAGATCAATCTCTTTGGCATGAAGAAGTACCATATTCCTGGCTTTGTCTTTCCAGAAAATGATGCATTCACCGATTGCATCCGGTATCGCTGCCATGTTTGCTTCTTTAGCCGACTGAATGGCAAAAATGATAATTCTGTAGGGGCCGATACCAATCGACTCATGTCCATGAATAGTGACCTCCTCTGCCTGGATTGCTGCTTCAACAGTGTGCAGAATATTGGGCCCAAACCGGTTGGAGGGCATGGTAACCAGGAGATATTCAAGATTACCGATGTCAGGTTTCAGATGCGATGCCGATGTCTGTGTCGGGGTGTTCATGTCAACGATGTTTTTCAATGGTGTGAGCCATTGGGTGGAGGGGATCGAGTGGATGAGAGACTTGGGAAGCCGATCATAGAGTGTGCGAACCTCACGCCTGTAAAAGGCGGACTGCTGTAACAGAGGGCTCTGCTGCAGCTCGTCCCAATGCTGATCAAGACATGGAATCTGGCTGGCATTGGTGTGTCGTGCACTGCGTGAAAAGTGGCCAATCAGCGTGGCATGTTTTAATGACCCCTGACTGTTGCGCCAGCATATACGCAGCGCATTTACATTAGCCGCACTGTAAAGATAGTGCCTGGATGTGGCGAGATGGAGCCATTGCAGGCCCGGAGCCGTTGGCGCAGCCTGTGAATCAATCTCCTTATGCAGGCCGGGGGCAACCCGGTTCATGGCGCGGTAGTCACGCAGGATACCAAGGCGCTTGCCGCCTGTTTGTAGTCCGAAAAAGAGATAACGTCCCTCATTCATCCAGGCAAGAAGATCTGCCGCGCATGGGTGATCGGGTCTGATACTGTCGGTCAGCCCGGTAAGTATCTTTTGCATCTGTTCAAAGTCACAAACTGAGAGATCCACAGCACGAAGTATGGCGCTGATGTCATGGCAAACCGTTGTGCAGTCGGGAACGAGCGTGGCTGAGAGATGTAGTGAGATAAACATGAAGTTATCATCAGACTGCTGATCAGGGTGGCGCAGATAGACATCGCAAAAGCTTTCATCACACTCCATGGTGGCAACCATGGTCTGTTGATTGATGGGCTGAATATTGCTACGCAGTAGATAACCCCTGATGGCATCGAGATAGAAGGCCTGATCCGGGCAACGGATAGTGACCAGATGTCGATGCAGTGAGCCATGGCTAATCGTGCGGGAGAGCAGGACAGTCCGTTTTTTACTCTCCGGCGATTCCGGATGGGGCAGCAGTTTTAGTGAGTCATGCAGTAGCGCTGCTCGTAGACGCTCCGGCAGTACCTCCAGCCCCTGCTGGTGCCGGGCCTCTTCCAGAAGATCCATCAATTGGCGACGAAGAATTCTCATAGTCAGTCCCTAGTTTAGCCCTTTTCTGTCAGTTTGCCCTGCCTCTTTCTACCTGTAGAGGGTTATCATGGCTATATTGAATTTGACGTTTTGAAGCTGATACGCTTACATGAGGAGTAGAGGGGAGTCTAATCTGAAGGGGGATGTATGACGAGTCTTGTGGCGGGTCACAGGGATCGATTGAGGGAGCGTTTCACTCAAAACAGTCTTGAAGGGTTCCATGACTATGAGGTGATCGAACTTCTTCTGACCTATGCAATTCCAAGGGTTGATGTAAAGCCGATTGCCAAACGGCTGCTCAACTGTTTTGGGACACTGGCAGGTGTTTTTGATGCACCGCTGGCTGAGTTGACCCAGGTCGAGGGGATGGGGGAGAGGGGTGCGGTCTTTATCACACTCGTCCGGCAGGTTGAGGTGAGGTACCTTGCCTCTGATCTTCCCGGAAAATCAGTCTTTGACCGTCCTGAGAAGGTTAAGGCACACCTTCGCCTTCTGGTGCAGGGGCGGGGCATGGAGTGTTTCGGAGCTATTTTTACCGATCAGCAGAACAGGCATGTGGCTACCCAGATACTTTTTGAGGGAACAATTGATCGTGCAGTGGTCTATCCGCGTAACCTGATGAAACGGGCGCTGGAGCTGGATGCCAAGGGGTTGATTCTTTTTCATAACCATCCGGGAGGAACACCACAGGCCAGCAGTGAGGATACCCAGCTTACCCGGCGCATGAGTGATGCATGTTCCCCGCTTGATCTCAAAGTGCTCGATCACTTCCTGATCGCCGGTAGAGAGGTGCTCTCATTCAAGGAGAACGGCTGGTTCTGAATGACCGGTTTGCGGTATGAGTAAAAACAGTTGAATCCCATCTGATGGGGCAGGGTACAGGTTTGGAGCAGAGTCCTTAATCACTCTTCTTCTCTGTTTTTAGCCTCTGATTTCGCATCTCTTTACTCTCAAAGAAAGCATTTAATTTAAATTTACGTCCGTATTTATTAAGGCCTTTGTTGCTCATGATATGACAGGTGCGGCAATCAGCCCCTATCTGCCGGCTAAAAGAGGGGATTGCATGAGCAGGTGTGGCTGCATATAAAACAACTGTAACAGCCGTGATTGAAACGGGTAAGAATTTCATACGGACTCCTTTGCTAAAAGTAACCGGCCACATTGAAAATGATACTTCTGTCATGAAATTAATGTAAATGCCTGAGTGTTAAAGTTATGTTAATTGAATTCCAGCTGAATCGCCTAAACCGCCTTCCAGAGATCGGGTACAGATAAAATCCAGATCAAATATCCTCTTTCAGCTACCAGAAGTGGATGTTTGTGAGCAGCTAAAGTCAGCAGTATGGAAGGAGAATGACTGGAAATGATGGCTGCTGACCTGATTGTTGCTAGGCTTACTGCATGACGCAGATGATTGCCGGTATTCATGCCGTTAAACACGCCCTTAATGCAGGGGAACCCGTTGATGAACTGCTGGTTGAGAAGGGTAAGAAGCATCCTCGAATCAATGAGCTGATTCATCTGGCAAAAAAGGCCGGTATCCGGTTCTCTTTTCTGCCCAAAGCGGCTCTGGATCGTCATGCCGATGGTGTACCGCATCAGGGTGTGGTGGCCCGGCTGGTTTCCGGATCACTGCAGAAGTTATCATTTACAGAGTGGTTGGACGCTCTTGATATGGAGAAGGCTCCCCTTGTACTTCTCCTCGATTAGGTGACCGACCCGCACAACCTTGGCGCATGTGTCCGCACCGCTGAGGCTGCCGGATGTGTGGGCGTAGTGATTCCAAAAGACCGTGCGGCGGATGTTCACTCACCAGTGGTGGCAAAAAGTGCCTGTGGAGCACTTGCCCGGCTTCCACTGCTGCAGGTAACAAACCTGGTACGTAGCATGAAGGCGATGCAGGAGGCAGGGTTCTGGCTAAGTGGCATGGCCGGTGAGGCCGAGGCAGATATTTATGCTGCTGATCTGCAGGGGCCGACTGGC
>JAJRVG010000015.1 GCA_021545595.1 Zetaproteobacteria bacterium
CACGCAGCACTGCCTGGTGTGCAACCAGGCCCAGTGCAAAAAGATTGCAGCCAGCAGGCAACTGCTCTATCTCACGTCTCAAAAACGAATTACAGCTACGAATTTCCAGTGTCTCCGGCTTGTTCTGGGGTGGCAGGCACTTCACTGCATTGGTAATGCGCACACCCTTCAACTCAAGGCCGTCATCAACACTTTCAGAAACCGGGCTGTTGGATAGCCCAAGGTCATAGAGCGTCTGATAGAGAAGAATTCCGGCATAGTCGCCGGTAAACGGACGTCCTGTCCGGTTGGCTCCATGCATACCGGGAGCAAGACCTACCACCAGAAGTTCGGGTGACTCATCACCAAAGGCCGGTACAGGTGCGGCAAAATAGGATGGATGCTTTCTACGCACATCATCCAGAAAACCTGAGAGTCTCGGGCAGGTTCTGCACTCCGGATCAAACGACTCCAAATCCGATCCCTTCATATCAAACAACCGACTTCAACTGCTCAGCCAGCTTGCGCAAAGCCCGGCCTCGATGTGATACGGATGCTTTCTCCTCAGCCGTAGCATGGGCAAAACTCTTCTTAAGTTCTGTTGAATAGAATAGCGGGTCATATCCGAAGCCATGTTCACCATCCGGGGCATCCAGAATCACACCATCAACCCGGCCTTCGGCCACGATGGGTGGCCGCTCATCCGGAAAGGCGAGATGAAGAGCAGATACAAAATGGGCATCACGCCCCTCAACATCTGTCATCTCCCGTAACAGCTTGCTGTTATTTTCAGCATCCCCTGCATGCTCACCGGCAAAACGGCTGGAGAAGATGCCAGGTTCGCCACCAAGTGCATCAACACAGAGCCCGGAATCGTCTGCCAGAGCCGGAAGCCGGTTGGCATGGGTAAAAGCCTCGGCCTTCTTTGCAGCATTCTCCGCAAAGGTTTCGCCATCCTCATCCACATAGACAAATGCCGTGGCCTCAGAAGGCATCACTTCGATACTCAGTTCGACAAGAATGGCAATCATCTCTTCGCGTTTTTTTGCATTGTTACTGGCAATGACAATTCTCATTGGACTGTTTTCCTGATGATCTTTTTATTCACCAACAGCCTGCAACTGAATTCTGGCCAGATCGGCAATCCCCTTGTCTGCCAGCACCTTTAACTCCATAAACTGGCCCCATGCCAGTGGTTTATCCTCGGCAGTCGCCTGCACTTCAATCACACCGCCATCCGGTGTCATGACAAAATTGGCATCCATCTGAGCCTGTGAATCTTCGCAGTACTGCAGATCAAGCAGGCCACTGTTTTCAACAAAACCACAACTTACCGCTGCAACCTGCCCCATCACCGGATCATGTTCGATCACGCCGCTTTCAAGCAGCCTGTTTATAGCCCTGCGCAGTGCAACCCAGGCCCCGGTAATGGCTGCTGTACGCGTTCCACCATCAGCCTGCAACACATCACAATCAAGGCTGATGGAGCGGGGTCCCAGTTTGTCCAGGTCAACTACGGCCCTGAGTGAGCGACCGATCAGGCGCTGTATTTCAACCGTCCGTCCGGTCTGTTTGCCTCTCGCCGCTTCACGGCCACCCCGCGTATGGGTTGCTCTGGGTAACATGCCATATTCCGCGGTCACCCAGCCTTGCTCGGTGCCTCGCAGGAATGGTGGCTGCCGCTCCTCAACACTGGCGGTACATAGCACGCGTGTATTGCCAAAACTGATCAGGGCCGAACCTTCGGCATAGCGGTTAAATGTTGTATCAATTGAGACGGGGCGGAGTTCATCCTGTTTACGGTCTTCACGCATAGTTTCCTCTCTGTCTGTCTATTTTCGAGTCAACCAGGCTTTCAACTGTTCGGCAGGCATGCTTCCACTACGTCTGCGTCCATCATGAGAAATGATTGTCGGTGTGCCGTGAATATTCAGGCTGGCAGCGAGCTTTGCAATGTCATCCAGCGGCGTTTTATAACCACCACCTTTGACTGCTTTGTCCTCCAGCATGACCCGGGTCAGGGCTGCGTGCTGATCCCTGGAACACCAGATCGCTTCAGCTTTTCGTGTTGCATCAGGGTGCAGCCGTTTCAGAGGCAGCAGGAATGTATAAACTTTTACACCTTTAAGATCCTTCAGGCTCTTTTCCAGTCTGCGGCAATATGGACAATCCGGATCGGTAAATACAGCCATTTCAATGCCTTTCGAATCTCCCGAAACAACTGCCTTATCCAGAGGCAGGACATCCCAGTTAATGCGATTGATCTGCTCCATACGGGCAGCGGTCAGATCCTGTTTGGTTGTTGTATCGAAGATATGTCCATTGGCAATCAGATGCCTTCCAGTACGATCAACATAAAAGATATTGTTCCCTGACTGTACTTCATAAAGCCCCTGCAGAGGCGAATAACGCACGCTATTGATTTTCATCTCCGGAATCTGCTTGCGTATCAGAAGCTCAATCTCAGCTGCAACCACCTCTCCTGCCTTACCGGCATCTTGAGCATGGCTGACAACAACAGGAGCTTTCTCTTTACTGCTGTCACTGGCACTGCTGTTGCATGAAGATGACAACAACATCACCATAATGAGTATTAATCGCATAATGACTCCCGAGACTTTTTGGTGATCGACATGGTGTAGAAGCATCCTCCGATCTGCAAGTGCAATTCCTTTACCCCCGGAGCCGTAAAAAGGATTTCAACTATCCGGCTTGAGTGCCCGAAGAATGCTGTCGCTATCTGATTTCTCCCCCCAATGCACGGCGCCAATACGCATTGTTCGAATGCTACTGTCAGGACCGATCACCAGAGTGGTTGGCAACCCCCGTACACCCAGATGCTGGGCTTTGAGCATATCACCTTTTAGCGCAGGAAAACTAAGCTCTTTTGACTTTAAAAATGCATCCACATCGGCAATATCCCGATCCAGCGAAACAATAATCATCTCTACATCACTGTTCGCCCTGCTCCAGGCTTCCAGTTCCGGCAGTTCATGTCGGCATGGTGGACACCAGGTTGCCCAGAAGTGAAGCACAACCGGTTTCCCCTTGTAGTCCGCAAGTGATTTCACAGCACCTGACATATCCTTCCACTCATACTCCACAGCAAACAGTGGAGAAGCTGAAATGATTAAACCTGCAATAAGAATCCCCAGTCTGGATTTCCAGTAAGCCATAATTTATTCCTTATCAATTCTAATTTAGACACCTTGAAAAACTGACATCCTGCCGTATGTAAAAGGTTTTTTCGAGATGCCCTGTAGTAGTCGCAGTTCAGCGTGATTTCTTGATATTCATCATTGCAACAATCCCTTTCAACCGTAGACTTTTCCCCATGCACCGCATCACATCTCTGCTTATGATCGCTGCACTGCTCTCAGTCAGCAGCCTTCCCATGCTGCCACAGACACCTGTCTGTCATGCGGCTGAGAGTAATACGGAATGCGACACCTGTCACGCTGATGAGGCCATTGAACACCACACCAGACATGAAGAATACGCCCATTTGATACATGGGAAATTTGGCACGGAGATGCACCACAAAAGTGGTAACCATCGACCCATAGAGCATGACAAAAACAGCCACAACCATGGCAATATAAACCATCACGAAGGGGCAGATGATCATCAGATGCATCAGCAACCTGGCTCCCTGAACAAACATAAGGCAGCTCTCTCGGTGGCAGAAAAAGAGTGTCGTATTGAGTGCGGCTGCGGCTGCAATCGAAGTGTGGATGGATTCCCACAGGTATTGTCACCGCACCTGATACCAACCATCAATTTTGAAACAGGCGAACAGATTGTTCGCATTGATCCGGAACTCTTTCCGGCTCTACCTTCTTTGACGGAGGCAATTCCTCCTCCACCTCCTAAACACACCTGGTAAATCCCAACAATTAATTCCGGCAACGACCGGAAAAACACATGCATACGATTTCGAACCTCACAAACCCGGTTCAGGAGAATCGTCTGCAGTGGATTTATTATCAGACATTTAGGAGATTAAAATATGAAACGACAGATAAATTTTGCACTGCTGATGGGGGCACTCATGCTGTTCCTGCCCGGAAATGCACAGGCTTATATGGGCATTTGCTGCGCCAAGTGCGGCGGCAATATGCCAATGAATATCCCCGGCGGCGGAATTCCTGAAACCAAAGAGTTCCGCTTTAAGATTACCCCGACATTTATGCGTATGGATGGGTTGCGTGACGGAACCTCTTCTGTTGACCCCGACAGTCTGCTGGGTATGCCGACTATGGGTAAATTCATGGCCGTACCGACAAGTATGGATATGTCCATGCTCAATGTCTCTTTGGGCTACAGCTTCACCGATGACTTTTTTGCCGGGATCATGGGCATGTACCAAAACAACAGCATGGACATGAAGTTCAATGCTCCGATGGCAGCCATAACGGGAACGCCGGGATATCAGATGAAATCAGACGGGCTTGCCGATACGATGCTGATGGCTAAATACCGTATATTTGCCGATGACCCGCTGATTCCAACCAGTCAGGTGTCTCTGTTTATGGGGTTAAGCCTGCCGACCGGTTCGATTGGCGAGCGCAATACCACGCATCCACTGGCCATGCGGCAGACAGAGCTTCTTCCCTATGGTATGCAGCTGGGTAGCGGCACATTTGATCCAATGCTCGGTGTAACGTACCAGGGATCAACATCACCATTCTGGTGGGGGTTTAATGGCATATTCACCGGACGTTTATATGACAACAAGCAAGGCTACCATAAGGGCAATAAGATCAATGCTGATGCATATCTGATGTACCAGGTGCGTTATGACACGGTGCTGGAGCTTCAGCTCAATTATGACTGGGAGGATCGTATTCAGGGTGAGGCCAATGAGGCATTAAGTGGTGCTTCGGGCCATGCCACGAAAGGTGACCCCAACTCACCTTATATGACGCCTTTGTGGGATCCGAAAAACTATGGCGGGCACAACCTGTTCACCACAGTGGGTCTCCAGTGGCAACCAGCACCACTGCATATTCTTAATGCACAGGTTGGAGTGCCCCTGTACCGCAACATTAACGGGCCACAACTTGAGCGGGACTGGCGTATATCACTCACCTGGTATGTTGAATTTCCAACGAAAGGCAGTGTTCGCTACACCGGGCCTGCTTCAGATAACTCCAGCACACTTGGATTTTAGGAGAAAATCATGAGAAAATTTTATCTTATATTGATCACATGCCTGCTTACCACACCTGCGTATGCGGTGACTTCAATTCCCGATGCGGATTCACCAGAGGCGAAAGTCTATATTGAGAGGTGTAGTGTCTGCCATGTATTGCCACATCCAAAACGTCTATCTTTCAGCAGCTGGAAACATATGCTGAAGTTGATGGATCAACGTATGGAAGAGCGGGGCATCTCCCCGCTTGAACCGGCGGAACGGGAAGCCATTGCAGCGTATTTGAAGCGCCATGCACGTTAAAGGGGGAGCAACATCCATGTATGATGTACGATTTGCCCGCATTGCAATAGTGGCAATCTGCACTGCGCTGGTCTGGGCCATACCGGCCCGGGCCACCCCTCCTGATGGGGCTCTGGACAGGGCATTGGCCGATTTTGGCGTGATTGCCCCCAGAGTCAGCATGCCCGCACCCGGTTTTTCATTGGCGGGACTTGATGGAGAGCAGCGCTCACTATCCTCCAACCGGGGTAAAATCGTATTGCTGCATTTCTGGGCCACATGGTGTCCACCATGCCGGAAAGAGATGCCTCTCCTGCATGAATTGGAAAAGGAGTTTGCAGGGCAGAACTTCGCATTGATGTGTGTGAATGTCGACCGAGGCAACAAAGCTGCTGTGGAGAAATTCATACACGGCATCAGTCAGCATTTTCATACCCGGCTGGATCCGGATGGTAAGGTGCGTAACAGCTATGAAGTTCGCGCCCTGCCCACAAGCTATATCATTGGACGTGATGGTAAGATCATTGGTAAAATTATCGGCGAGCGGGACTGGGCAGAAGCAGAGGCTTCGAATCTGCTCAAAACACTGCTTGGTGAAGTAACAAAATCGCCACACATTAATGAAAAGTAACCATGATGTATGACATTAGAATCAGACAAATGATTTGAAAAGGAGAAAAAGATGAAACGACTTCTTATACTGTTTGGGCTACTAACCATGCTGCCGGCCTGTGCGACTGCAGAAATCGTGGTTGAAGAAGCGTGGATACGCCTGCCACCTCCTGTTGCTGATACGGCTGCTGGCTATATGACCATCCGTAACCATGGCGACCAGGATGTTGAAATCACCGGCAGCAGAACCAGCGCTGCTGAAGAGTTGGAATTCCATGCGATGGCAATGCACGATGGCATGATGCATATGCAGAAGATGGAGAAGGTAGTGGTTCCGGCCCACAGCGGCATCAGCTTTGATCCGGGAGGCAACCACCTGATGCTTGTCGGGCTACAGCATACACTTAAAGCGGGTGAGCGCCTGATGATCACACTGGAAACATCGGATGGACAGGAGGTTACAATCCACGCAGAAGTGCGGGACATGCGAAATAGAAGTGAGCCTGCAAAGCACGGCTCAAGCGATAGCCATCACGGCATGCATTAAGGCGTGGCTTAAGTTGACCGGACTGAAAAGTCCGCACAGCATAGCTGGCCGGTGAATTGCTTCACCGGCCAGTTTCATTTATGGGCAATGCCCCCCAAAGATCATTCAGGAGATAACGTTGGCATCCATTTTCTCACGACTTACCAAAGGCCTGAGCCGAAGCCGCGATTCTCTCGCCCAGATATTGCCATCTCAAACTGAAAAGAAGCTCTCAGAGAGTGAGTGGATGGATGTTGAGGATGGATTGATCATGGCTGACTGTGGTGCTGAACTGGCGATGGCACTGGTTGAAAAAGCAAAAAAGGAGCGCTGTGATCCGCTTGCCTCACTGAAGCAGGTGATGACCGCAAAGGTGGAGAATCACGCTCCTGTTCAGCACCCCGATTCAGGGCCTTTTGTTCTGCTGGTCATCGGTGTCAATGGCACAGGGAAAACCACCACCATCGGCAAGCTGGCAACCCTGTTTGC
>JAJRVG010000202.1 GCA_021545595.1 Zetaproteobacteria bacterium
CGGCCATGGAGGTGTTAGTACTATGGACTTGGCAGGCAATGCGACGGAGGTTTTCAGAGTGCAGTTGGACCTCGGACATTCGAGAGTTGTTCAGACCTTGTTGCTGATACTTAGGCTGCTGAAGTAACTGATACCGGTTCAGAAACAGGTATGATAGTGGCGATTACCGGAGGCACCGGTTTCATTGGCTCGGAACTGGTTAATCATCATTTAAAAAATGGTGATCGGGTCAGGGTGCTTACTCGCCGGAAGCCTGAAGCCTGGAATAACGGAGGCTCAACCTCTTTTTTTGAGGGGGATATTTTGACTAACCAGGGGCTTGAGGCGTTTGTTGATGGGGTGGATGTACTTTACCATTGTGCAGGTCAGCTAACGGAAACCAGTAAAATGCGTTCCCTGCATGTTGATGGTACACAAAATCTGGTGGATGTGGCATCCCAGCGTATTGGGCATTGGGTGCAACTTAGCAGTGTTGGTGTGTATGGGCCGGTTTCAGAAGGTGTGATTACAGAACAGTCGCCAATAAACCCTGTCGGTGAATATGAAATCACTAAGGCCGAGTCAGATGTGCTTGTGTTAAATGCAGCAGACAGGGGTGGTTTTAGCTGTTCAATTTTACGACCTTCAAATGTCTATGGTGCAGACATGAATAATCAATCATTGTTCAGTATGATCAACATGATTGAGCGAGGGCTGTTCTTTTTTATTGGTAAACCGGGAGCATCTGCGAATTATATTCATGTTGATAATGTGGTGGAGGGTCTGGTTCTGTGTGGAACTAATCCAGCAGCAAAAGGGAAGGTTTATAACCTTTCAGATTACTGCATCATGGAAGACTTTGTTCAGACGATATCAGAAGCATTGGATTGTCGCATGCCTATGTTTCGGATTCCTGAGTATCCTATACGGTGGGTTAGTAAGGTGATGGGGGGAATCTCAAAGTTCCCATTGACTCAAGCGAGAGTGGATACCCTGGTAAATCGGTCTGTTTATCCAATAGATCGGATTCAGAAAGATTTGAGCTACGCACATGTGATGTCTATGGGGAATGGATTGCGACAATTGGTTGCTGCATATAAAAGCAGGCAGCGCAGAGAAGCCCGATGATAGAGGTTGAGACGCTTAGCCTGGTAAATATCAGGAAAAAATCTGTTAAGATAGACTGGGTCTTATGGGAATAAAAGTAATGAGGCAGTCTGTGTCGGTCGTGTTGCCCCTCTGGGTGGTTCTGTTCTGCTTTACAACCGTGGTGGCGCTGCTGTTCCAGAAACTGATTCTCCCCAGCATACCCTCCATGCATGCAGGTTTTGGCCTGATGAATAACGATGCTATCTATTTTCATCATACTGCCGAGGCCATAGCAGCTAAAATTCAGGCTGGCGGCTGGAGTTGGGATGCCATCTGGCCGAGTAAAGCGAGTGGTTCCAGTGGAAATGTTGCGGTGCTGGCCATATTGTATGCACTGTTCGGGGTCGATCCTTCACTTGTTTTGCCGGTCAATGCGATGCTGCATGCGACTTCAGGTATTCTTATTCTGCTTATTGTGCAGATGCTTTGTCCAGGCCATGTTGGCCGTATTGCCGGGATTCTTTCTGCGGTTTTGTTTGTGGTGCTCCCGTCGAGTCTTAACTGGTATGCACAGGTGCATAAGGATGGTTATGCCATAGCCGGAACACTTCTCGTGCTTTATGCATGGCTACGATTTTTCAAATATCATACGGGCCTGCGGGCGATTGTCATCTTTGTGGTGGCAAGCCTTGCGGGGATTGCGCTGATCCTGTTCGTGCGACCCTACAACACTGTTTTTCTGACGGTGGCAACCGCCTTCTGGCTCATAGCTGTTGCACTGTTTTCCCTGTTTCAATCTTCGTGGCGGAATCAGGCAAGCTATTTTCTTGTTTCTTCATTTGTCTGGCTGCTGTTTCTCACGGTGGCTGTAACATTCGGTCACAGTGCGGCTCAGGACTCTAATATTTACAATACATGGGAAGGAAGGGCATCTCAATCCTCCCAACCCGAGGTGTGTAAGAAGTGGCACTGGAAGCAGGGTTCATGGCTACCAGCCACAGTGGAAAAGTATGCAGAAACGGCGGCCAGGACACGAGCTGGATTGATCTGCGCCAACTTCGATGCAGCTTCTAATGTTGACCGGGAGCGTCTGCCGAACAGTGTATCGGCTATCATCGCATATATGCCACGTATGTTTGCGGTTGCCCTGCTTGCTCCCTTCCCCGACATGTGGTTTCCAATGAGTGCCACACGTCTGGTCGGGGCGCTGGAGATACTGATCTGGTATCTGCTTATTCCGGGCGTATTCCTGGCAATCAGATATTATGGCTCGAAGGGGTTGGTGCTCTGTCTGCTCTTTGTCCTCTGCTACCTTGCCATTTATGGCTTTATCATCGGCAATGTAGGCACCCTGCACAGAGTGCGCTATCCCTTCCTGCTTCTGCTCATGTCTATTGGTGTGATGGGGTGGAGTGGTTTGATTGCAAAAAGCCAGTTTTTCCAGGAGAGGATAAAGCGGTGGTTTACCAATGATCTGAAAAGCCCTGTTTCGATTGAAGAGGTGCTGACCGGTGATGGCGGGGATGATGGAACAGAGCAGCGGTCACTACTCAGGAAGAGGGCTGCCGGAGGCGGTATACTCGTCTCAGCCATCACGCTGCTATCCTTTTTGGGCTTTTTTTTCCGTGATGTCCTGATTGCGCATGAATTCGGTATTGGTGAGCAGATGGATGCCTTTTTTATTGCCATGTTGATCCCGATGTTCATGGTCAATGTGTTCGGGCAGTCCTTTGGCTCCACGAGTGTTTCAGTCTATATGCGTGAACGCCTGCTGGGTGAACAGCATGGGGCCAGTGTGGTTCGGCATCTGGCGTACATCGTAACACTCTCCCTGCTGCTTCTAAGTGTAATTCTGGCACTATTCGCATCGGCGATTATTCCCTTGCTGGGCTGGAACTTTGCTGCCGAAACCATCGATCTGTCACGTTACCTTCTGTATGGCGCTCTGCCACTGCTGCTGTTCAGTGGTATGGTCGTGCTGGGTAACGCAATATTGAGTGCACGCATGCATTTTTCGGTGCCTGCCTGGTCGCAGGCGGTGGTGCCACTGTTTGCTATCGGAGCACTGCTTGTTGCTGGCAGGCAGTTGGGTATTGCGGCGGTGCTGATTGGCATGGTCCTTGGGCAACTGGTCAATCTGATTCTGGTGCAGTTGTATCTGAGACGGGATGGCCTGAGTGTGGTGCCGAAACGGAGTGATGGTAGCTTTGCTCTACCTGAGGGTAGCAAAAAACAGTTCATGGCACTTGTGCTTGCGGCAATATTTCTACAGCTATCCTTGCTGATTGATAATGGTATGGCTTCCAGTTTGGATATCGGCAGCGTCGCTTCGCTCGGCCTGGGCTATAAAGTGGTATTTTTCGTTACCGGTATTATTGGTGCCGGTATCTCCATGGTGCTGCTTCCCTATTTTATCAGTTTTATTGTTAAGCGGGATGTGGTTTCGGCAAACAGAGAGTTGTCGATGCTAATGTCTCTGGCAACACTGCTTGGTATGATTACCAGTCTGGTGGTTTATTATGTTGCACCGCCCGTTATACAGCTTCTGTTTGCCGGAGGAGAGGTTGATGTGGACGATGTCGATACGGTAATTCGTGTCATTCGTATGGGCATTCTGCAGATACCATTTTTCGCCTGCCAGTTGATTCTGATAAAATATGCGACGGCTATGCATGATAACAGGTCAATTCTGATCTCTTCTGTGATCGGCATGATTGTTAATATTGTTCTGAATTATATTCTGATGCAGCGCATGGGGGTGGGTGGTATTGCAGCGGCGACAACACTCTCCATGTTCTGCAGCGTAGCGATTCTGTTGTGGATGGTTCATCGTCAGGGAAACATGTCATGGCCGGATGTGCTGCTCTCCAGTCTGGTTTGGGTGCTGTTTTTAACCATGATGTTATGTATTCACTTCCATAGTTATTCGGGTGTGGTTGCCTCTGTCATTGCTATGTTGCTGGGTATCTTTATATTGAATTCTGAAAAGGCGTCGTTAAATCGGCAGTCGGCTGGAATGTCTGAATAAGAGGCTTCACGGGCCTGTTCAGAGTTCCTGAAATCTTATCCGGGGGAGGTTGGTGATAAAGTACATCTGTATTGTTGTTGCAAGCGAGATGACTGTGAAGGCGTTCCTGAAAGAGCAGATCATTGCGTTGAGCAGGCAGTATGACGTAACGCTTATTGTTAATACCCGGCAAACCGACTTTGCCGGGAAGAATGGTTTACCGGTCAAAGTTATCCCCGTTGCTATAGAGCGGGCCATTAACCCCCTTGCCGATGTGCGGGCATTGTATCGATTGGTCTGCATATTTCGTCAACACCATTTCGACCTCATTCATTCCGTAACGCCAAAAGCAGGCCTGCTCGCCATGCTGGCAGGAAAGATGGCCGCTGTTCGCTTCCGTATTCACACCTTTACCGGTCAGGTATGGGCAACCCGGCATGGGTTTTCACGCATGGTACTGAAAACCATGGATCGTTTACTGGTATCTTCTGCAACACACCTTTTGGCTGACAGTTTCTCACAAAAACAGTTCCTAATTGATCAGGGAGTTGCCGCTGAGGAAAAACTATCCGTTCTTGCCGATGGTTCGATCAGTGGGGTGGATATCGATAGATTCAGGCCGGACGCTGTTGTCCGTTCAGAAGTCAGAAGAGAGCTGGGGATCAGCGATGATGCAGTTCTGCTGCTGTTTCTGGGGCGGCTGAACTGTGACAAGGGTGTTCTTGATCTGGCTGCAGCTTTTGCCAATGTTGCTGCTCAATCCGCCCATCTTCACCTGCTTCTGGTGGGCCCCGATGAGGGTGGCCTGAAAGATGAGGTAAAAGCGATTGCCGCTACATTCACTAATTGTCTTCACTTCATCAATTATACCGACAGACCGGAGTCCTGTTTTGCAGCAGCAGATATTTTCTGCCTGCCAAGCTATCGGGAAGGGTTTGGCAGCGTGATTATTGAAGCTGCAGCGTGTGGTGTGCCTGCCATTGGTTCAAGAATTTATGGTGTTTCAGATGCTATTCGTGATGGTGAAACAGGTCTGCTTTTTGAAGCAGGAAGTGTGGATGAACTGAGTGGAGCCATTGAACGGATGGCTTCAGACCCCGGGCAACGGCGTGCAATGGGTGAGGCCGCTCTGCAGCGGGCACGGAGCCACTTCCCGACAAAACGGCTGGTTCAGGCATGGCTGGATTACTATGATGGTCTGCTATGAAACGACTGTTTGATCTTGTCGCCACAATAGGCGGCTTGTTTGTATTGTGGCCATTGCTGCTGTTGCTGGCGCTGCTGGTTCGTATAAAACTTGGTTCACCGGTGCTGTTCAGGCAGCAGCGCCCCGGTTTGAACGGAAGGCCTTTTCATATTCTGAAATTCCGCACCATGACTGATGCCAGAGATGACAATGGGGAGCTGCTGCCGGATGCTGAGCGTTTGACACCGTTTGGCCGTTTCCTGCGTAGATTCAGCCTTGATGAGTTACCACAGTTGTTTAATGTGCTCAGGGGCGACCTGAGTCTGGTGGGCCCTAGAGCATTGTTGATGGAGTATCTACCGCTCTATACTCCTGAACAGGCTCGACGCCATGAAGTCAGGCCTGGGATTACCGGTTGGGCACAGGTCAATGGCCGCAATGCGATTAGCTGGGAAGAGAAATTTGAGTATGATGTCTGGTATGTGGATCACTGCTCATTTCTTCTGGATTTGAAAATACTCTGGATGACCCTGTTGAAAGTTGTATGTTCGGAGGGCGTGTCGCAGTCCGGTCATGTGACAATGGAAAAATTTCGAGGAACACTCAAATGAATCAGTTGCTTGTTATCGGTGCGGGTGGACATGGCAAAGTGGTGGCAGAAACGGCGCTCGCAAGTAGCGAATGGGACAATATTGCCTTTCTGGATGATGCCTTCCCATCACAAAAGGTGCTGCTCTCCTGGCCTCTGCTTGGAACACTTGATGATGCCGGGGGTCTTACTGAAGAGTATCCGAATCTGGTCGTTGCGATTGGTCGAAACAGTCTCAGGTTACAGCTTATTAATCGTTTCTCTTCCCTGGGCTTTAAGTTGCCCAATATCATTCATCCAACTGCACTGGTAAGTCCGTCAGTAAAACTTGAGAAAGGTATCGTGATCTTTCCCAAAGCCGTTATTAATGCTGAAAGCCATCTGGGTAGCGGTTGCATCATAAACACATCGTCTACGATTGATCATGACTGCACTCTTGGAGACGGGGTGCATGTCTGCCCCGGTGTAAACATGGCCGGGGGAGTGAGTGTTGGTGAAGGCAGCCTGATTGGGACCGGCTCCTCCATCATTCAACAGATTCAAATTGGTTCGAACAGTGTTGTTGGTGCGGGCAGTGTTGTGGTTTCAGACATTGGAGACAGCGTTACTGCATTCGGAAATCCCGCTAGAGAACAAGGGAATAGATAGACACAATTAATATGAACAGAGCAACGCCTACAACAACAAATAGAAGGTCATTCGCTTCATGGCCACACTTTGAGCAGGACGAAATTGATGCTGTCTCTGATGTGCTTGCAAGCGGCAGGGTCAATTACTGGACAGGAGATCAGGGCAGGCTCTTTGAAAAGGAGTTCGCCGGATATGTTGGTGTAAAACATGCAGTAGCGCTGGCCAATGGAACAGTCGCCCTTGAAGCCGCCCTGCTTGCTCTGGGAGTGGGAGAAGGTGACGATGTCATTGTTCCCAGCCGGACTTTTATCGCTACGGCAAGCAGTGTCGTAATACGAGGTGCAAGGCCGGTTATTGCCGATATTGACGCTGTCAGTGGAAATATCACTGTAGAAACAATCAGGCAGGCTATGACGCCTGAAACCAGAGCCATCATTGTGGTTCATATGTCCGGGTGGCCATGTGATATGAAGCCGATCATCGGTTTTGCAAAGAGAAAGGGATTAAAGGTGATCGAAGATTGCGCTCAGGCACATGGCGCTGAATACCATGGCCAAAAAGTTGGATCATTTGGTGATGTGGCGGCCTTCTCTTTTTGTCAGGATAAGATCATGACGACCGGTGGTGAAGGCGGCATGCTGGTTACAGATAGTGAGGCTGTCTGGAAAAGAGCCTGGGCATTTAAAGACCATGGTAAAAGTTTCGAGACGGTTTTTAACAGGAAACACTCTCCCGGATTTCGGTGGTTGCATGAGTCATTTGGAACCAACTGGCGCATGACAGAGATGCAGTCAGCACTGGGGAGAATTCAATTAAAAAAACTGGACGGATGGGTTGAGAAACGCCGACAAAATGCAGCGTTGCTGAGTGCCGGGCTTAAGGATGTTAAGGGCCTGACAGTTCCGATTCCCGCAGAGGGAGTTTGCTCGTCATATTATCGTTTTACTCTGTTTGTAGATAAAAAAGAGCTCAATAGCGGTTGGGATCGAGGTCGGATTGTCGATGCGATTAATAGAGAGGGAGTTCCATGTTTTCAGAGTGGGTGCAGCGAAATCTGTCGTGAAAAGAGTTTTCAGGTGAACGGCATGGCTCCGGCAGAGCCGTTGCCTGTTGCCCGTGAGTTTGGCAAATCCAATTTCTGTCTGCTGGTTCATCCGACACTGAACGATGAAGATATGGGCCATGCCGTCGAGGTTGTTAAGGGAGTCATGGCTGCAGCATCAGCTTAAGAGCAGATTCGGATGCCTCTAACGCATTGTTATTCCTGAAAAAACAGGGTTCGGATATTGTTAATACAACCGGTTCGAATTGATGAGTAGTATTTTCCAATCCATAAATGAGTCTGAAAGTTAAGCGCATGGTTTGTATGTCATGCTGCTTTGTTGTTCTGTCCAAAGATTGTTTTGAACAAGATTTTACGAGCATTTCGTAAATGCCTCCATGCGTCAAGATCAG
>JAJRVG010000203.1 GCA_021545595.1 Zetaproteobacteria bacterium
AAGTATGATCTCTTCTTCATTGGAGATTGGGATGAGAGCGGAGGCAGCTTTAAAGAGCTGTCGGGTTTGCCTGAATCGTTTTGAAGCCCTGTCCGAATTGCCGCCACCCAGTCCGAAACCTCCGATATCAATACCAAAAGCATGGGCAGGAGGAGTGATCAGTAGCAGGGTGGCCGTGGCCAAAATGATACGTATCACGGGTTCAGGTCCCCCTCATCAATAAAGGAGGCAACCTCTTCATCCGGCACATTCAGCGTGTCCATCCACGTCACCATCTTATTGGCCTTCTCAGTGGCAGCTCTTTCGGCACTGGCTACACCACTGTCTTCAAGGCCTCGCACGCCGAGAACTGCAGTTTTTTGAGTCGGTTCAGGTGAGCGAAACATGGAGGCAAAACCGGAGAAAAAGGATGATTTCTTTTTATTTTTGATGGGTCGATACTGTTTACGAACCGCGCCTTCGAAGACCCATCCGGAGACATTCTCTCTGGCATCGGTGGTCTCTATCTTACGCCAGCCTCGACGCTTCTTAAGAATAGTGATTGAACTTTTTCTGGGCAGATGTGCGGTGATCTTTGCATGTTTGTTTGGAGAAGCAAAAACATCAGCGCCGCTACGTGCTCCGATATAGTATGAAGCATCATCAGCCAGAGCTATTCCACTCAGGCCGAGCATCAGGAGAGTAGTAATGATCAGACGCATACAGGGAATGTAGATGTGCTTAGAAAAAGTGTCAAAGGTCTGAGACCTCTCTAAGCCGTTTTGCTATGGCACGACTGTCAAGTTTCAGGTCGCGAAGAATCTCTTTCTGGGTGCCGTGCTCAGGGAAGATATCAGGCATGCCGATGTGGGCAAAATTTCCCTGCCATCCTGACGTAAGCGCAAGGGTGGCAATGGCTTCACCTATTCCGCCCTGGGCAACACCCTCCTCAACCACAACCAGAGGCTTGCCCGGTTTTAGATGAGCCTTGATCGCTTTAACATCCAGTGGCTTGATAAAGCGGAGATTCAGCACTGCAAACCGGACGGCTGATTTTGACTGCAGCTGCTCTGCAGCATGAACTGCATCGGCTGTTCTCGTTCCAACTGTGATCAGCAGGCCGTCATCTCCATCAACAAGCAGCTCAGCCTTGCCAACGGCCAGCGGGGTTGCTTCATTCAACTCCATGCCTTCGCCACTACCTCGCGGATAACGAATGGCTGACGGACCGTCGAGCCTGAATGCCGTGGCAAGCATATCGCGAAGCTCCGATTCATCTTTGGGAGCCATGATAGTGAGGTTTGGCAGGCAGCGCAGGTAGGCAATATCAAACATGCCGGTATGGGTAGCGCCATCAGCACCGACGATGCCAGCCCTGTCCAGACAGAAGAGAACCGGCAGGTTCTGGATGCAGACGTCATGAATAATCTGATCGTAGGCACGCTGCATAAAGGTCGAGTAGATCGCGACAACCGGGCGAAACCCCTCTGTTGTCAGGCCAGCGGCAAAGGTGACGGCATGCTGCTCGGCAATGCCGACATCAAAGCAGCGCTCAGGGTGTCTTCGCTCAAAAATGGAGACACCCGTACCGCCCGGCATGGCCGCTGTAATGGCGACGATACGCTCATCTCTGTCAGCGAGGTCGGCCAGCGTAGAGCCAAAGACCTGGGTGTAACCTGGAGGCGTTCCGTTCGACTTGATCGGTTCGCCATCCTCAATGTTGTAAGGGCCGAGGCCGTGCCATGTTTCCGGGTCATCCTCAGCCGGCGAGAAGCCAAAGCCCTTTTTGGTCAGAACGTGAAGCAGGATCGGGCCATTCAGGGCTTTACAATTTTCAAGTGTGGGCAGCAGATGATCAAAATCATGGCCATCAATCGGGCCGATATAGCGGAAACCCATCTCTTCAAAGAGGGTGCATGGGGTGATCATCCCCTTCACATGCTCCTCAACCCGTTTGGCTGCCTCCAGCGCGCCCGGAAGTTTTTCCAATACTTTCTTGGTTGCATCTTTTACGCCCGTGTAAGTTTTGCCGGTAATAACACGTGCCAGATAGGCGGACATGGCACCTACGTTGGGTGCAATCGACATCTCATTATCGTTGAGGATCACCAGCATTCGGTTGTTGTGTGCACCGGCATGGTTCAGTGCTTCAAAGGCCATGCCACCAGTCAGGGCACCATCGCCAATGACTGCAATAACATGATGATCTTCATGTTTCAGGTCGCGTCCGACCGCGATACCGTAGGCGGCTGAAATGGAGGTGGAGGCGTGGCCTGCACCAAAGGCGTCATGTTCGGATTCTGCCCGGCTGGTAAAACCACAGAGGCCACCATATTGACGGATAGTCGGAATCCCTTCCAGGCGACCGGTCAGGATTTTATGCGGATAGGCCTGATGCCCTACATCCCAGACAATTTTATCTTTCGGAGAGTCGTAGAGGTAGTGCAGCGCAATGGAGAGTTCAACAACGCCAAGCCCGGCACCCAGGTGGCCACCAATTGGAGCCAGCGTCTTAATGAGATACTGCCGCATCTCACGTGCCAGTTGGGGAAGTTGCTCCCGTGAGAGTGCCTTGAGATCGGCCACGCCGTGAATGTTATGCAGCAGTTCAATGGGTTCGTTCATCTGTTACGACCATAAATGTAGTGGGCGAGTGCCTGCAGCTGCTCACCTTCTGAGCCAAGCGGTTCACATGCTTCCAGGGCAATGTCACGCATCTCTTCAGCCA
>JAJRVG010000204.1 GCA_021545595.1 Zetaproteobacteria bacterium
ACCATCAGGCGTCCCCATCAGTACAATATCAGCACCCTGGTGTGAAAAGATGCCATTGGTCACCACACCCGGAATCGAGTTCAAATGATCCTCCAGTCCACGTGCGTCGGTAATAGTCAGGCCATACACATCGATAATGATATTGCCGTTGTCGGTGGTAAACCCTTCACGAAGCTTTGGCTTGCCACCCAGTTGTTCAGCCACGCCCGTGACCAACTCCCGTGCCATGGGAATAACCTCAATCGGCAGTGGAAATCTGCCCAGCGCATCCACCCTTTTACTCTCATCGACAATGCAGACAAATCTGTCCGATGCCGCCGCGACGATTTTTTCACGGGTTAGTGCGCCACCGCCACCCTTGGTCAGGTTCTTTCCTGCATCAAACTCATCCGCACCATCAATATAGACGGAGAGTGAGTCGACCCGGGCCAGTGCTTCGTTAAGATTCAGCACCGGAATGCCGTGGCCGGCTAGACGCTCAGCAGTCGCCTCTGAGCTTGCCACTGCACCTTTGATTCTATCTTTCATCGTCGCCAGCGCATCAATAAACATGTTGGCAGTTGATCCGGTGCCAACACCGACAATGCTATCCTCAACCACATAGGAAAGTGCCGCCTCAGCCACTTTCTGCTTCATCTCATCCTGTGTCATGCATCCCTCCTGATTTGTACAAAAAGCCGAAAAGAACAGAACATAGCCTAACGGATAACAGGGCCCTTTCCAGTAAAATTCACAACAGTTGGAGGAGTTAAGTCGACTGCGTTATGCTCGCGCCATGCTTACAGCAGAGATCGACATCATGATTACCGCACTCTTCTTTGTCGGTCTGGGTCAGCTTGCCTGGCTTTCGGTCATGCTGCTGCGCCGGAACATCCCTTCGGCTACACTCTCTGCCTCACTGCCGCCGATGATCTCGATATGGGTTCTATTCTGGCCACTTTACGAGCACCCGGTCTGGCTCTGGGCTGGCATCATACTGCTCACACTTCCTCTCCTGTTGGCCTTCAGCATCAACACCCCCTTCTGGCAACAGCTGCGCATTGCCTGGTCGGGCACGCTGCACGAAGAGAAGCCCTCCCAGATGTGGCCACTACTGTTACTTGTTACCGCTCTCGCTATTGCCACAGCCTTTTTCCAACGTTCGCCTGAATTTGGTCTGGGGATCGGCCTGGCCGCATGTCTGGCCTTCCCCGCCGCCGACCTGCTGGACAGAAGCAGATATATGCAACTCGGCTTTCCGCGGCATCCTGAACAGACACTGGTCGGCCATATCGGCCTGGCCCTCTCCACCGCCATACTGTGCGGTTGGGCGATCCATCTCTATCACGGTGTCGAGTGGCAGCGCCTTTTCATTGCTACGCTACTGGTCGGTATTACTGCCTCTGTGACCAGAGCCTTTTCTCCGACCCATATCACACTACCGCTGGCCACACTCGGTATGGGTGTAACGTTGTGGCTGCTATAGTGTTGGGGCAGGATGAGATGATGAGTCCAACTGATATTGACAAACTGATTGAGATGGCACTGAAAGAGGATGCCGTAACCAATGACCTTACCTGCATCGCCACGATTGCAGAGGGGCAACAGGGGGTGGCACGCATCACTGCCAAGGCGGCAGGCCGACTCTCTGGCGTTTATCTGGCCAGAATGGTATTTGAACAGCTTGACCCGGCCATTGAACAGGAGTGGCCGGTTGCTGATGGTGACCGTGTTGATACAGGCAGCCTGCTCTGTGAGCTTAAGGGCCCGATACATGCACTGCTTGCAGCCGAACGAACAGCTCTGAACTTTCTGCAGCACCTCTCAGGCATAGCTACTCTGACCGCAAGCTATGTCGAGGCGCTCTCCGGCACCGGTTGCCAGATCGTTGACACCCGCAAAACCACTCCCGGCATGCGAAAACTGGAGAAGGCTGCAGTCATTCATGGCGGCGGAGGCAATCATCGCATGGATCTTGAATCCGGTATGCTGATTAAGGAGAACCATATCGAAGCATGTGGCTCAATCACTGAGGCTGTCGGCAAATGTTATTCTCAAAGTGACAAAATCTGGGTCGAGGTGGAGTGTGAAACCTTTGAACAATTTGAAGAGGCGATCCATGCCTGTCCTGACATTATCCTGCTCGATAACATGACACCGGATGAGGTGGCAAAAGCACGCGAAATTACGCCCAGGTCAATTCTGCTGGAGGCGTCCGGAAACATCACATTGGAGAACGCCCATGCCTATGCAGCAACAGGTGTTGACCGCATTGCCATCGGCGCCATCACCCACTCAGCTCCCATACTGGACCTCTCCATGCGTGTCACCCCGGAAAAAACGGCTGCCAGATGACTCCAAACCGAATGAACCCGAACCGGGATACCATTCTGGCCCGGCTTGCCGGCAGCAGTTCCCCGGTTTCAGGTGATGCGCTGGCACATGAACTGGGATTGAGCCGGGCAGCTGTCTGGAAACATATCCAGAGCATGCGTAAGCAGGGCATTGAGATCGAATCCCACACCGGCCGTGGCTACCAGCTCAAATCAGATGTGCTTAGCCCCGCCATGCTACGCGGACGGCTGGATAATACCCTGATCGGCTCCGAATGTATGGTGTTTGATGAGATCGACTCCACCAACCGGGAGGCGATGCGGCAAGCGGAGGCAGGAGCTGATGAGGGACTTGTTATCATCGCCAACCGGCAGACATCAGGGCGTGGGCGTCTGGGAAGATCCTGGCATACGGCAGGGTATGACTCCCTTGCTCTCTCCATACTGCTTCGTCCGGATATTGCTCCGGAGAGGGTGCCACAACTCTCGCTGTTGGCGGCAGTGGCATTGCACAAAGCCCTGTCAAAGTTTGCGCCAGGCATTAGTCTCAAATGGCCCAATGATATCATGTATAATGG
>JAJRVG010000205.1 GCA_021545595.1 Zetaproteobacteria bacterium
CGAATCAGAGCTGGATTGCCATATGCTTTAAGTGCGACCTCTTGTATTAGCTTGACCGGATTCATTGGCTAAGCTCTGTTTAACCAGTTCGCCAGCTTGCAGTGCAAGTGCATAATGGCTAACCCAACCACTCTCTTGCATTACGGAACATTCGCATCCACGGCCCCTCTTCACCCCAGCCATCCGGATGCCATGAGTGCTGTACGGTTCTGAACAGACGCTCCGGATGCGGCATCATGATGGTGAAGCGTCCATCATCGGTGGTCACACCGGTTATCCCGTCCGGTGAGCCATTCGGATTATAGGGATATCGATTTGCAGTTTCACCATCAGGGCCAAGATAACGCAGTGCGATTCTGGCCCGGGAGCGATCATCAGCATGGCTGAATTTCGCCTGCCCCTCACCATGGGCCACAACCAGCGGCATCTTCGAACCCTCCATGCCATTCATAAAAATGGATGGTGACTCAAGCACTTCAACCATCAGAAGCCGTGCCTCAAACTGCTCGGAACGATTACGGACAAACTGCGGCCAGTGGGTGGCTCCGGGAATAATATCTTTCAATCCACTCATCATCTGGCATCCATTACAGACACCAAGTGCAAAACTCTCACTGCGACTAAAAAATGCCTCGAACTGCTCCCGTGCCCGGTCATTAAACCGGATTGAGCTGGCCCAGCCGCGACCTGCACCAAGCACATCACCAAAGGAGAATCCTCCACAGGCTACAAGGCCCTGAAACTCATCCAGAGCATGGCGCCCCTCAATAATATCGGACATGTGAACATCAACAGTGGCAAACCCTGCCCTGTCGAAGGCTGCCGCCATCTCAACCTGACCATTCACCCCCTGCTCCCGAAGTACGGCCATTTTCGGCCGGTTGCTGTTGATAAACGGTGCCATAATATTTTCAGCCGGGTCAAATGTCAGCTCGGCAGAGAGGCCGCAATCTTCCCGGTTGGTAATGGCACTGAATGCCTCTCCGGCACACTCCGGATTGTCACGCAGTGACTGTATGCGGAAACTGGTTTCACTCCATACCTGCTGGAGTTCAAACAGATCCTCATCAATGACCCGTCGCTGCTGACAGCAACAGATAATGCGCCGGTCCTCATTCAATTCGCCAATAATATGAGTGACATGTCCAACACCTTCGGCAGCCAGGTGTGCCAGCACTTTTTCGCGATCCCCCTTGCGCACCTGAACCACCGCACCCAGCTCTTCGGCAAACAGTATCCCCAGCGCATCATCATCCAGTGCATCAAGATGCAGGGAAACGCCCACCCGGCCTGCAAAAGCCATTTCAGATATGGTGGCAAACAGGCCACCATCGGAACGATCATGGTAAGCAAGCAGCAGTCCCTCGGCATTCAGCCTCTGAATTCCATGAAAGAAGGATCTGAACAGAGTGGGGCTATCCAGATCGGGCGGCTCTTCTCCCGTTTTGCCATAAACCTGAGCCAGGGCCGAGCCACCAAGACGATGCCTGCTTTCGCCCAGATCGATCAGGATCAGGTCTGTCTCACCCTGATTGCTGCGCAATTGTGGTGTCACTGTTCTGCGGACATCACTTACCGGAGAAAAGGCTGAGATAATCAGTGAGAGTGGCGAGAACATTTCACGGCTCTCTCCCTCCTCTTCCCAAAAGCTCTTCATGGAGAGGGAGTCCTTACCCACTGGAATAGCGATCCCCAATTCAGGACAGAGCTCCAGACCAACAGATTTCACTGTATCGTAGAGAAGCGCATCTTCACCCTCATGACCGCATGCCGCCATCCAGTTGGCAGAGAGCTTTACATCGCTGAGCTTGCCGATCGAAGCTGCAGCAATATTGGTCAGCGCCTCACCGACAGCCATACGTCCGGATGCAGCCGCATCAAGCAGTGCCACAGGTGTACGCTCGCCCATACTCATCGCTTCGCCGCCATAGCCTTCAAAATCGATTGAGGTGACCGCAACATCCGCCACGGGAACCTGCCATGGGCCAACCATCTGATCCCGGGTTACAAGGCCGGTAATGGAGCGGTCAGCAATGGTGATGAGAAACTCCTTACTGGCCACCGAAGGGAGGCGCAGCACCCGTCTGGCAGCCTCGACCGGATCAATGGCAGCAGTATGCAGCGGCTCTGACCTTGGTGCTATGTGCCCAACACTACGGCTCATCTTGGGTGCTCTGCCAAGCAACACTTCAAGCGGCAGATCAACCGGCCTGTTGGAAAATTCAGGATCATTCACGGTAAGATGACCATCATCAGTGGCTTCACCCAGAACGGCAAAGAGGCAGCGTTCACGCTCGCAAAGAGCGGTAAACCGGTCACGGCTTTCCGGTGCAATTACCAGCACATAACGCTCCTGCGCCTCGTTGCACCAGATCTGCATCGGGCTCATGCCCAACTCCATGTTGTGTACGGCACGCAGATCCAGCCATCCACCACGGCCGGCATCATGAACCAGTTCCGGTACGGCGTTGGAGAGTCCACCCGCTCCAATGTCATGAATAAAGAGAATCGGATTCTCATCACCCATCTGCCAGCAGCGATCCAGCACCTCCTGGCATCGGCGCTCCATCTCCGGATTGCCCCGCTGAACAGAGTCGAAGTCCAAAGACTCTGCATTGGAGCCTGTATCCATGCTTGACGCCGCACCACCACCAAGGCCGATCAGCATGGCAGGTCCGCCCAGCTGAATAATCAGCGAGCCTGCCGGGACTTCACGTTTGTGGACGTGGCGGGCATCAATGTTTCCCACACCGCCGGCCAGCATGATCGGCTTATGATAGCCACGAAGATCACCCTCAACCTGCTGTTCATAAGTACGGAAATAGCCACAGATATTGGGGCGGCCAAACTCATTATTGAACGCCGCTGCACCGATCGGACCATCAATCATGATATCCAGAGCCGATGCGATGCGTTCTGGCTTGCCGAACTCCTCTTCCCACGGCTGTTCAAAGCCGGGAATCTTCAGGTTGGAGACAGAGAAGCCGCATAGCCCCGCCTTGGGCCTGGAGCCGATGCCGGTTGCTCCCTCATCCCGGATTTCACCACCCGAGCCGGTTGCCGCACCGGAAAATGGAGATATCGCTGTCGGGTGATTATGTGTCTCCACCTTCATCAGGATATGGGTCATATCATCATGGGTAGTGTAGTGACCATTCGCATCGGGGTAGAAACGCTTCGACCTGCCCCCCTCGATTACCGAGGAGTTATCCGAATAGGCGACAAGTGTCCCCTCGGGGGTTGTCTCGTGGGTGTTCCGGATCATCGAAAAGAGTGAACGCCCCATCACTTCCCCATCAATCACCCAGTCGGCATTGAAAATCTTGTGCCGGCAGTGTTCAGAGTTTGCCTGCGCAAACATCATCAGTTCAGCATCGGTTGGATTGCGTTCCATGCGCATAAAGTTATCAAACAGGTAGTCGACCTCATCATCAGAGAGCGCCAGCCCCAGATCACTGTTGGCTTTTTCCAGTGCTGCGTGGCCGCCACCGAGCACATCCACACTGACCAGTGGCTGCGGCTGATGATGTGAAAAGAGTTTTTCCAGCTCATCTGAGCGCTGTAGAACTGATTCAGTCATACGGTCACAAAGCAGCGAACCAATCAGGGCATGGCTACCAGCTGTCACGCCGCCAATGCGGTATGCAACCGCGCGCTCAATCCTGATCAGGCCTGCCAGTCCACAGATATCTGCAATATCTGTTGCCTTAGATGACCAGGGTGAGATGGTCCCAACACGGGGGGTGACAAAAAAGAGTTCATCAGCAGATGTAACATCCAGAGGTGTTGGTGCATCACCCAGAATATTCGCCAGCTTATCACCGTCCGAAGCCGCCCAGCTACCATCCACTTCAGCCATATAAACAAAGCGGGCATCGATATCCCCGGCATGGATACCTTGTGCAGCAAATGTATCAAGCAGCTTCTGCTTGCGGAAACCGGAGAGTGCGGATGCACCCTGAAGGGTAATGAACCGGGAGTCCGAAGAGGTTGAAGACATTCGGGCATCCTAGAGTCTGGACGGTGGAAACCAAGCAGAAAATGTGCCTCCCGGAGCAGGGTTAATCAAACAGCTTTATCGCTACCAAATCTGCCTGTTACGAAATGGGCAAACTGCCCCGGAATCCGGGAAAATATTGTAGGAAGACCGTGCCTGTTAATCTAGGGTCAACATTATTTTTACAATGTACTGGATGTCTGGTTCGCCTGTTTTTCAATTTGATATATCTGTTGACCCAAGGCATTGAATTTGCGGATAAATTCCTCATCCCGGCTATCAATATTTCTTGAATCCGAGTTATCGACATACCACTCTCCCCAATAATCCTGCATCAATTGATAACGATCCTGTACCACGTCAGTCCAGTGCATATCCAGCCGCATACGCCATATTTTCTTTGGCAATTTTGCAGACTCCAGCGCTGACCGTACTGACTCCCGAACCAATTCGACGCTGTTTTCCGGAAAGTCGGCAGAACGCACTTTTACAGCGACATAGGGTTCCATATTTCTGATAGCCTGAATACCTTCCAGGGTGGCATGCAGAAAATTCTCAACGATCATCCGTTGCCGCTGTAACTCCTCCTTCGAGTCCACCGTTCCCAGCCCGGCCTTGCCCAACTCCAACGCTCTGGCGCGCATGTCCATATAATGCTGCAAAGCCTGACTCATGCTACTTTGCGCCTCCGCCAATGCTGTTTGCGTAACGCTGTTCAAATCCATCGCTGACGCGCTTGCTGGCAACAAAAAGATCAAACAAAATCCCCACGCTATTATACGAAACCGTTGCATCATTTCATTCTCCTTGCCCGGGCAGCCACATATTACAAATGCCTCGCCTTTGCCCCAAGCAGTCCGTTAATCAGTGCCGCCAAGCCGGATTTTTTCACTGTCCCGTTGCGCAGCCCCTCTGCATTTTGCTGAACTGCATCCATCGCAGGGGGATTGCTGCTCATCTGCTGATCCACAATATCACCACTACCCCAGTTTACCGACCACAGGATTTCGCCCGTCCGGTCGTTACGGGATAGCGACACCGGATAACTCTTCACATGCAGTTGTGCGATATTCGCACCGCGCCGGAAGGCAATCTTGATGACATTCATCTTTGGCAAGCCGCCAGTGTGCATACTGGTAAATGATTCCAGTCTGTAGGCTGTCCATTGCACGGATTTTACAGTCTCTTGTCTCGCCGGGGGAGCCTTGACCGGCACGCCAATATGTTTGCGGCTCGAACTGCCCATTACTGGAATGGCAGCTTGTCCACCACCTTCTCCGCCAGTCTTGCTCGTGGCTCCGTCCGTCACCTTGTCTTCGGCCTGCTTCAGCGGCGTTTTATTTCCATGTTTTTTCTTCGAGCCATTATGTTCAGAAGTTGCTTCCCCTGCCTGTGCTGTCTTGCTCGAAGATATGGGGGCGGAGGCCGTGCGCGCAACTTTCACGGATGTTCCTCGCAACCCGGAACGAATGATAATTTTCTGCCCCGGTTTTACCTTGAGGCTGGCAACGGATACTGCTTTGACGGAGTGAAATTCAGACGTATCGGGGCCGGTTTCCAGCAGTTTCACATCAATCTTTTCAGATTCTTTTCCTTCCGGATAAAGAGTGACTATTGCCCGGTCTCGAGTAGTTGCACACCCTGAAGTCGATTTTGCCGCAATCTGGAAAATACTACCCGGACGCACCTGGTTTAGCGAACGTCCGAATCCTCTATCCGTTACCCGGATAGACTGTAACCTGACTTTGCGGTAGAGCCATTCCATCGGGTCGCTTTGTGTCTCCGCATAGTCGAGTTTACCAGTCTCCCTGTCGTAGCTGACATAAAGGGTGCGGAAGACTCCCCTTAACTTTCCTTCCTCCGTTACCTCAAAATCAAACCCTAAATATCGGGATTGGGTCGGCACCTGGTTTAAAGCCTTTAGCGGCGGAGCGTCTCCCGTTGTCCGCTTCCAGACTGCAGCAATATCCCGGGTGTTCCTGAACAAGTACCGGAGTACGAGATTGCTTCCATTTAGAGAACCGGTAAACATCCGGCCATAAAAAGGATGGTCTACGGCAACCCTGTTTCCATCCTGCCAAATAGCGATCTGTCTCCCTTTGTGATCCGTCCAGCAACCCGATATATTCTTCGTTTCACCACCGCCCACGATGATATCTTCCTCGCACTCTCCGGATATCTTTATACTAATATGTGTTCTAAAGAGATTTTCATCCAGGGCTTTCATCGCCTGCTCAAGCAGGGTGTAATACTGATCCGGCAAGATAGCACCCTTCTGCCCCATCAACTCCCTGATTTTATCCGATGAAACCCTGCTTCTATGGACAGATGAAGCTGCTGGCACCGTACAAACAGCCAATTGATCCTTTGCCCTGGACAGAGCCATGCTGAAAACCTCGTCTGCAGCCCTGATGGATTCATTGGCTTTAGCACTGACAGCCAATCGTTCTTTGCCCAAACGGGCATTGCGCTTTAAATCCTCCTCAATCCTGTTCCACAGGTCAGATCGAGCTTTGCTTAACCTCCCCACCTCCTTTCTATATAGGACGGGGTTGCCCAACCTGTGCAGCTCATCCAGTTCCTTACGGTATTGAAAACGCTTCGACGCGCTTCTTGCATGCAGAGCCAGATCTTCGATTGTAGTACGGTTTTTCCATAGAATTTCGGCCCGAGCCAACTTGACCCGGATTTGTCTCAACACTTCATCCGTTTTCCGAACAGCCTTGAAATCTTCTCTATATTGTTCCCTGGCTCTGTTATGTTTTTGATTGATTGCGTTTCTTTGTTTCAGCAACGGGTCAATCTTTGTCTGTCTGTCTGCTTTGGCTTTATCAACCGCCACCTTAAACTTGTCGGCGCAATTCTTACGCTCGCCCACCGCCTTACAGGCATCCCGGACATTTTGCAGCATGGCAGAAAGTCCGCTCACCTCCGTATGATGCTTGCGCATATCTTCGATATTCCTTTCCTGCATCATAAGCGCGATCTGCAAACTGGTCTGTTCTTCCATCACCTGCTGCAATTGTTTTTGCACACGCGCCAAATCCTTTTTAACTTCACCCCTTGAATATGCAGTCAATGCATGCAAAACAGCCTGAACCGCCATTGTCGCAACTGCCCCTTTGGCACTTTTTAGTCTGGTCAAACCCCTGGCGCTCGGAGTAAAGCCATATTTCATTCCATCTCTGGATGCTGAAAACACCCCCACCCCTGAAAGGGAACTGGCCAGATTATTGGCAACATCACGAGTAATGGTTTCGCCACCAAGATAGGCGGCGGCCTTTTCGCCTCCCGCACCGGTAGCACTTTGATAACCAGTAGCCAGGTCGGCTGCCTTATTAACCCCGAAGTTGCCAATTTCGCTACCAATGATCTGCAGAGACTCCGTCAGATTGGATGGGTCGCCAGTGTATAGACTGATGGCAATGGCAGCAGCCACATCTGCTGTTGATTGTGCAACACTCTGAAGAAAGTCCGCCCATTGAACGGTATTAGCACCCTTCCTCATGGCAGACATCGCGGTATCACCATAATCAATGTAGTTACTCAGCCATTGCCTGCTGACATCCGCCATGATCCAGGCCATCTTGGCCCGATCCTGAAGCCGGTACATTGCCTGAACCATTTCGCTCACCCGCTTGCAGTCCAGCGATTTGCAATCGGGATTCTGACCGACCTCAGCTTCCTTTTGCTTCAGTTCGCTGACCAGGTTCTCAATGTCCTGTTTCAGGGCATCATGCAAGCCTTTGACAGACTTCTCGTGGCTTTCGATTTGTGAAACCCACAGGTTTCCCAGTAGTTGGTATGGCTTCCCCTTTACGGTAACTCCCCAAGCAGGGAGAGAGTATAAAACGACAATCACCGACAAAACAAAACACACAAAGTTACGATTTTTCATTATCACTGCCTAATCTGGAATCACGGCACTTTATCCCGGAGCCACAATATTTATTCCGTACTGGTAATTTTGAACCAGTCGTATTCGACAGTGGTTTCTGCAGCGTTTGGGGCACGATAGGCAACTATTCCTGGCCTGTATTTTCCTTTGAGTGAGCTGACTGTACCGATCGAAACCCACTTCCCTTTAGTACCTTTGAAAAACGCAGTATATTTTCTACCTGCCTTCTGAAGCTTAAACTCCTGAGTGGCAATTTTTTGCAGATTGGACGAAAATGTCGACGTCCACCCTTTGTCTTTATATTTTCCATATGAAGCAATCAAGGCGTGTCCTGTTGAAACTCCGCCAGTTGAAGTATTCAATTCAATGAAATCTTTTTTACTCTTGTAGAGAATAAGGCCAATTCTTTGAGTTTCCCAAGGCCTGAAATTAGGGAAGGTGGTAACCTTTGGTTTGAATTTGGCACTGATCTCATAGCTCTTTGGCAAATCGCCTGAATAAAGCAGGATATTGTGAGTTTTACCTTCGCTGGGCCAGCCCGGTTGCAGCAATACGGTTAGATGGCCATCCTCAATAACCATGTTATCTCCATCCGGATTGATGACATTCCATTTGTCCGACAGGAACTCCCCATCGAACTCATCCTGGAAAATCACCTTGGCCTTTTTTACCACCACCCTCTTCTTGATCTCGGCCAGGCCCTGCTTCAATTCATCCGCATTGTTGGCAGCGTAGTATTCGCCACCACCAGCCGTGGCAATAGCGGAAAGCTGCGCCTTCTCCTTATCGTTCACGCCCAGGCTCACCACATGCGTGGTGATATCAAACCCCTTGCCGTACAATTTCCTGGCTACTGCCGCCGGGTCGCCGCCACAGGTCTCCCTGCCGTCTGAAATCAGCACGATGACCTTCTCGCCCGCACTCACCTTCAACGCTTCAGCGCCTCGCTCCAGTGCCGCCGCCATCGGTGTGGCGCCATGCCTTGGCGTAAGGCTCTGAACATTGGCCTTGATAGATGCAGCATCCAGTGCCCCGACCGGATTCATCACCTCAATGACCGAACAGTCTCTGCTGCCATGGTGGCCATACACTTCCAGTCCAACATCCACGCCATCTGGCAAATCCGACAGTAAACTACCAAATACGCCCTTGGCCGCCTCTATCCTGGTCTGATCACCAAACTTCTGTGCCATGCTTCCCGACGCATCCAGAATGAACAGGATGTTCTTCTCCGCCGCCAGCACATTGCCGCTAACCAACAACCCCGCTAACAGCCCAATGGCTGTAAGTATTTTAATTTTTACTTTATGTTGTGCCATAACACGCCTCCCCTAAAATGAGATAACAGTTTTGTCCGAACCATCATAAACTTCCTGTCAAAAGAGCCAATAAAAAAAGTTTCTTGATGTATAGTTATAATCCCACGCTAGAGATACTGTACCCTGCTTTTCCCGTACTTTCTATACTGCGGTAACCGCCCCATGAATCCAATACCAGTTCCAGAGTCAGGGATCATACTGCATTTCTCTGCCAATTTGTGGTTGATCTGTGCGGAATACTACCAGCATATTTTCGCGGTCATATCGCATAAATATGCTATCCAATTGACACCACCCTGAAAGAGAAAGGGGAATCTCCTGCGTCAGGCAAAAAAAAGCCCGCCGTGTCAGAGACAGGGCGGGCCTTTTAAACTTGAACGGTCAGCTCAGATCAATCAGGACATCGCCTTTACGTGAGCATTCAGGCGTGAAACACGGCGGGAAGCCTGAGATGGATGAATCATACGCCTGCGGCCAGCACGTGCGAGCAGGGATGTTGCACCCTTCAGCGCTTCGTTAGC
>JAJRVG010000206.1 GCA_021545595.1 Zetaproteobacteria bacterium
GACAAAGATTTTGCTGACACGATTGATCTGGTGAAGCGTGTGGGTTACGACTCCTCCTACTGCTTCAAGTATTCACCACGGCCGGGAACACCCGCATCCAAAATTGAGGATGATATCCCTGAGAGTGTGAAAGATACCCGCCTGCAGACCCTGCTTGATCTGATACGTGAGCAGTCCAGAGCCGCAACCGGGCGACAGGTTGGGAAGACTCTGGATGTCCTCGTTGAAAAAGAGAGTAAAAAAACGGGAGATATGCAGGGACGCACACCTGACTTTAAAATTGTTCACTTCCGTGGCCAGCCAAGACAGATTGGTCAGATCATGCCGGTAAAAATTATTGAAGCCTACGGGCAATCTCTACGTGGAGAGCTCTGCATTGCATAGCACTCACAACATCTGCGCGGGAGCCTGAAATGGAGACGATCAATCTCTCATCCATGGGCACATCAATGCTTGCCGCACTCTGTGGACCGGACAACCGCACCATTAAGCAGATTGAAAACCACTTTCACGTCCGTTTTCTTGGCAAGCCGGGGCAGTGGAGTATTGAGGGAGAGCAATCCTCCCAGGCTGGCGATGCGCTGCATCAGCTCGTCCGGCAACTGGAGAGTGGTTCGCTGACCCGGGTTGATGTTGAAGGCATACTGGCTGACGGACAATCACCAGAGAGTGCGGGCAGAAGCAGGGACAGGGAGAGTGTGCTGGTTGCCGGTCGCCGTCATATCCAGGGGAAAACGGAGAATCAGCGCCAATATCTTCGTGATATCCATGATAATACATTAACACTCTCCATCGGACCTGCCGGTTCGGGCAAAACCTATCTGGCCGTGGCTGCAGCCGTGGTTGCGCTTAACTCACATGAAGTTGAGCGCATTATTCTGACACGTCCGGCCGTTGAAGCCGGTGAACGTCTTGGCTTTCTGCCGGGAGACCTGCAACAGAAAGTCGACCCGTACCTTCGCCCGCTGTTTGATGCACTGACTGATATGGTTGGCGTTGAGAAGATGAATACACTGATGGAGCAGGGTCGCATTGAAATCGCACCCCTGGCCTATATGCGTGGACGTACGCTCAATGACGCATTTATCATTCTTGATGAGGCGCAAAATACGACCAAAGCACAGATGAAGATGTTCCTGACCCGGCTCGGTTTCGGATCAAAGATGGTGGTAACCGGTGACACTACGCAGGTTGACCTGCCGCAGCAGCACCACCACAGCGGCCTTCTGCATGCACTGCAGGTGCTCGAAGGTGTTGGGGATGTAGGTATCTGTCGCCTGACCGGCAAGGATGTCGTCAGACATCGGCTTGTTGAGAAGATTGTTACTGCGTACGAGAAGCGTGAAGATGATTGATATTGTTGTGGACGAAGGTATCGAAAAGCCGCTGCCTGATGATGCTTCCATCTGCAGAGCCGTAGAGACTGCCTGCTCTGAAGCCGGGATGGCTCAAACACCCGGCCTCTGCATCCGCTTTGCAGACGACTCCACAGTTGAGAGCCTCAATAGCCAGTGGTGCGGCAGGGAGAGTATCACCGATATTCTCTCCTTTCCCATGCAGGATGGGCCGGGGTTTGACCCTGATGAGTCACTCGGTGATATGATTCTTGCAACACCCTTCACGCTCAAAGAGGCAAAGAGGCTCTCTCTGCCCCCAACCGATCATATGCTTCATCTGATCGTTCATGCTACCCTGCATCTGCTGGGGTATGATCATATGACAGACAGAGAAGCGGAACTGATGCAGAAAACAGAGTGCAGAGTCATGCAAAGACTTGGCCTGCACAACCCCTACCCCGATGAACTTTACAGGGATGAAGCAGATGCCTAAACATTTTCAGGAGTGGCTCCGCCAGAAACTTCTGACCCGCTTAAGACCCGGCCGCAGTGAGGATGAACTTCTCACCCTGATCGGTAAAGCGGAGGCTATACAATCAGATGAGCAGCGCCATCAGATGGAGAGCATGGTGGAGTTTCATGACATGCGAGTTCGTGAAGTAATGATTCCGCGCTCGGAAATTAAAGCAGTGGAAGTGAATATGAAGCTCTCTGAAGTGGAGCAGATCATGACCGAGAGTGGTGTAACCCGTCTTCCGGTGATTGATGGCGATCTGGATCGGGTTCTGGGCGTGGTTCATGTCTGGGATCTCTTCTCTGCACGGGTGCAAAACAGATCGCCATCACTGAATGAGCTGATTCGCCCGTGCCTGAAGGTCTCGGAACTGCAACGGGTCTCAGGCCTGCTTTCGGAGATGCGTGCAGACAGTCATATGGCGATTGTGCTGGACGAGTATGGAGGAACCGCTGGCCTGGTAACAATTTCCGATCTGCTTGGAGAGATTATCGGTTCAATGGATGAACGCGGTGAGGCAACCGAGGGCAGTGAGTATCGCCGAACTGAAAACGGTGCACTGGAGGTGCAGGCACGCATGCATGTCGAGGAGCTGGCAGAGTTGCTCGCCCGCAAACTTCCTGAAGGAGATTTTGATACCGTTGGCGGCCTGATCATCACCGAGCTTGGACGCATCCCCGTTATGGGCGAACAGATCACCATTGCCGGACTGGACATTCATGTTCAGAAAGCTGATCCCAGACGGGTTATTCAGATTCTGATCAAGCCGGAAGAGAAACCCGATTAACACATGCTGCCAGAACATGGGGAGAAGAGCTTAAGACCATATCAAGCCATTCTGGCACTGCTTTGCGGTGGCGCCATGCAGTTTGCCTTCTCCCCC
>JAJRVG010000207.1 GCA_021545595.1 Zetaproteobacteria bacterium
AGAAGTGGAAGAACACGAGCCTCATCAGGCATCTTTTCACTACTTAAAAACCGCAACTCGATAGTAGCGTCAAGCTCTTCTGCTGCCCTCTCTGCCAGCAACTGCGCTTGCGTGGCGTGCCGCGAATCAGAGGAACCATGTGCCAATAGAATATTCATCAGAACTCTATCCCTTGCGTCGCAGGGATATCAGCCTCAAAGGCATGCTTGATCATTTTCATCTCGGTGACGGTATCGGCAACCTCGATTACTTCGGGAGAAGCGTTGCGGCCGGTCAAAATAAGATGCATCCACTTTGGCTTCTCATTACGGATAAAATCGGCAATCTCTTCACCACTGATCCAGTCGTAGCTGGAACAGTAGTTAATTTCATCGAAGACAATCAGATCAAACGCTTCAGAGCGCACCTTCTCTTTACACAGATCCCATATTTCTCGACTGGTAGCAATATCCTGCTCGGGATTCTTTGTGTCCCACGTAAACCCATCTCCGAGTACATGCCACTCGATGTTGGCGAACTGCTTTGCAGCGCGCTCTTCACCGGTCTTCCATTTCCCCTTGATGAACTGGATCACACAAACCTTCATGCCCCATCCGGCCGCACGAAATGCCATACCAAAGGCACTGGAGGATTTTCCTTTACCCTCCCCTGTGTTCACAACAATCAATCCTTTTCGTTTGTCCCGGGATTTCATCGCTCTCCCATATCTTTATGGTCTCTGTAATCAGGCAGATGCACTTCACAGCCGTCAAGAGATATAGTGGTTAACTTTACCCTGAAAAGTGACTCCAGTTTATCGGCAACCATCATGGCCCTGACATCACCACACTCAATACCGCCTCTGCCATCAATCAATACGACCTTGTCAGCCACCGATGCAGCCTGTTGAATATCATGCAGCACTGTGACAATCACTCGGCCTTTCCGGGCTTCTCTGCGAAACATATTCAGGCATGTGACCTGATGCTGCAGATCAAGATGTGAAGTCGGCTCATCAAACAGCCATAACGAGCAGTCACGCAGCATCACCGAAGCAATCTCAACACGCTGCCTCTCCCCGCTGGAGAGTTCTGCCAGATTCCTCGACAGCAGAACACCAATACCCATCTCTTTTACAGCATGATGCATCAAACCACTATCACCGCTCCCCATGGCTGCAAGCTTCAGCCGATGCTCTACCGTCAATCCGAACTCTGTTGGTGGAAGCTCACCCTGCCATGCAATCAATGTTGCCAGTTCAGCTCTGGAGTAACTGCCTGCTGCCCGGCCCTGTATGACACACTCACCTGAAGTCGGTGCAAGAACAGCTGTGAGCGCCATTAGAAGGCTCGATTTCCCTGCTCCATTCGGGCCAATAACAGCAACGACGGTACCGGGACTAGCTTCAATATCCAGACCCCGGAACAGCTCACGGTCTCCCCTTACGAGAGAGAAGTTTTTTGTTTCAAAAACAGGCACCTTCACCATCATGTTCTCTTCAGCAACAGCCATAAAAACAGAGGCACACCAATCATTGCAGTCAGCACTCCCACCGGCAACTCAGCAGGGGCAATCACACTTCTGGAAGCAGCATCGGCAAGCATCAACAGCAGGCCACCGCCAAATGCAGACGCGGGAAGCGCTATCCGGTGCAGAGAGCCAAACAGCAGGCGCATCAAATGCGGAATCACCAGCCCTACAAAACCGATCGTTCCGGCAGCCGTAACAGCAATAGCGGTTACAAAAGAGGCGAGAATAAGCAACGTCCGCCTCAGTTTCGGCACATCAACACCAAGCATGGTTGCATGTCTCTCCCCAAGCAGAAGTGCATCCAGTGATCGTGAAAGAGAAAGGCCATAGAGCAGAGCAATCACCCAAACGAGCAGCAAAATAGCTGTCGGAATATCAGAGCTGGAGAGATCCCCCATCATCCATGCAAAGGCCAGAGAGATGTCATGTTCGGGCATCAGTGCCAGTAACAGGGTGATGAATGCGCCCCAGAACGCGGCAAGCACGACACCGGCAAGCAGCAGTCGCCCTGTCCCCAGATATGCAAATGCCATCACCGTAGCAATTCCGACCATGGCACCCGCAAAGGCTCCTGCCGACATCAACCAGACTGAGCCGGCAATCGTCATCAATAGAATCGCGCCCGTTGCCGAACTGCCAGCCACACCAAGCACATAAGGTTCAGCCAGAGGGTTGCCCAGCAACACCTGAAACCAGCTACCGGCCATTGCCAGCATCCCTCCGACTGCAAAAGCAATCAACAGGCGTGGAATCCGCAACTCCCACAAAATCGTCTGCTCCATCGCAGATGCAGGGGAGAAAGGATTAATCCATGCCTCCCCTGCCCCTAAAACAACATAGACAAGAATCAGGGAGAGGACAATAGAGCCGAATATTTTCCCGCTATTCATGATCAATGGCCTCCGGCACAGGCAACTCGGCGGTCTTTTTTATCAACTCTTCCAGGCCGTCAATCAGCCGGGGTGTCGGTCTGTGCAGCAGATCAGCATGCACGGAAATTACACTGATATCTTCACCCAGCCACTGCTTCCAGAACCTCTTCCGCTCCAAGAGATTATGGTTTTCAGCTGGAATAATAACCACTTCCGGA
>JAJRVG010000208.1 GCA_021545595.1 Zetaproteobacteria bacterium
AACTAACCTGTCAGTTCACTCGCAGAACCACCTGGACTTCGTCGCTAGGCAGCTCAACGAACGTCCAAGAAAGACATTGAATTTTCGAACACCGGCAGAGAGATTTAACGCTTGTGTTGCATCGACGGGTTGAATCCGCAGCCGTTAGCAGACATTCGCATCAGCATTTCTTAGTTTAATAGATAATTTCATTATTTTATTTCCAAAAAGTGAAAAGTATTAAAATCATAAAATTCTAAAATAAACCTTTCTGTAAAATAGCCTTTTTAGCCTGTTTCTGGCTAGAATTATTGATAAATTAAATTGACTGTTAATAGGCAAAAAGGTGAACCATAAACCACCCCTTCCAATCAATATTAACCGTTGGAGACAAGCAGACGTCGCTTAAGCAACGACTGCATATCCCGGCGACCGTCACAGACAATATGAATATAGACAATCTGACCACTCACCTGATAGATGATCCTGTATGGCTTGAAATGAATCTCCAGAAATTTACGGCTCCCCAACTCTTCAAGTTCGGGCGGAACATAACCTCGCTGTGGCACGGTCTCCAGATTGCCACACAGCTTTCGAATCTCCTGCAAAACACCCAGGGCCCGATGCGGTGACTCCTTTTCTGCCAGGAAAACAAGCAGATCATATAAATCCTGTCGTGCGCTGGCAAGGTATCGAACTTTGTAGCGGTTCATGACTGACTGTTATCAATCATCCTTTCTGCTTCGGTGAAAACATCGCTGGCAGCAACGGTTTTTCCATCCGATATCTCTTGCTCTCCCATCGCCAGAATCTTCAACAGTGCCAAGGTCTCCTGCATCTGCTCATACTCCTGAACACTCTGCACAACAGCCCGTGCCTCTCCATGCTGGGTAATCACGTAGGGTGACTTCCCTTCCGCCACTTCGCGGATAATTTCAGCGGTATGCGCCTTCAGATAACTGATTGGCCTGATGGATTCACTATATCGCATGATGCCTCCTTCATACCATATTACGTACCATAAAGAGACCTGATTATAGCACTATAAAAAGAGGGCAGCAATACTGTTTAAAGATCAACAGGCTCCAGCTTCCAGATATCACGATTATACTCTTCCATCGTTCTGTCGGTAGAGAACTTGCCGCTGTAAGCCGTATTGTAGATGCTCATCTTCTGCCACTGCTCCTGATCCCTGTAGGCTTCGGAAGCACGCTGCTGTGCATCCACATAGGAGCGGAAATCAGCAGCCACAAGCCATGGATCATTGCTGTTACGAATCGCATGGGTGATAGATGAGAAAAGGCCCGGCTCAAACTGGCTGAAGTGGCCACACTCCAATAGTTCCATCACACGTGTGAAATCCTCATCGGCTGCAATAATACTATTCGGATCGTAGCTGCCACGCACGTTCTCTACCTCTTCAGCAGTCAAGCCGAAGAGGAAGAAGTTATCATCACCCACCTCTTCACGAATTTCGATATTGGCACCATCGAGTGTGCCGATGGTCAAAGCACCATTCATCATGAATTTCATGTTACCCGTGCCTGACGCCTCTTTACCGGCCGTGGATATCTGTTCGGAGAGATCGGCTGCGGGGCAGATTACCTCCATGGCAGAAACCCGATAATTCGGAAAGAAGACAACTTTAAGCCTCTCCCCCACATCAGGATCATTGTTTACCACTGCAGCCACGTTATTGACCAGCTTGATGATCTGCTTGGCCATGTAGTAGCCTGGTGCAGCCTTGCCGCCAATCAACACACAGCGTGGTGTCCAGTCAGCCCTGTCACCGCGTTTAATCTGATTGTAGAGGTGGATCACATGCAATACATTCAAAAGCTGGCGCTTGTATTCATGAATACGTTTCACCTGAATATCAAACATCGCATCAGGATTGAATCGAACGCCACACTCGGCTTCGACACTCTTTGCCAGCTCCTCTTTATTCTGACGTTTGCAGGCGGCCCACTGCTCACGGAAAGCCACATCATCGGCATAAGGGGCAAGCTGACGAAGCTCATCAAGCTTTGTAATCCAGCCGTCACCAATGGTTTCAGTGATCAGTCTGGACATCGGTCTGTTACACCACGCCATCCAGCGGCGCTGGGTTACACCATTGGTCTTGTTGTTAAACTTCTCCGGCCACAAGGCATAGAAGTCAGAGAAGAGGCCCTCAATCAGAAGCTCTGAGTGAAGCTGTGCTACACCGTTGACAGAGAAGCTGCCGACAATGGCAAGGTAGGCCATACGAACCTGCTGTGTATCACCCTCTTCAATAATCGACATACGGTACTGACGCTTAACATCACCTGGCCATTTTTTGGCAACCTCGGAGAGGAAACGTGCAGTGATCTCATAAATAATCTCAAGAAGGCGCGGTAGCAGACGACCAAACAGGTGAACCGGCCAGCGCTCCAGTGCCTCAGGAAGAAGCGTATGGTTAGTGTAGGCCATAGTGCTGGATGTAATCGCCCATGCTTCATTCCACTTCAAGTGATGCTCATCCATCAACAGACGCATCAGCTCGGCCACAGAGATGGTCGGATGAGTATCATTAAGCTGGAAGATATTCTTTTCAGAAAACTGGCTAAAGTCACTGCCATGCTGCTCAACCCACTGGCGCAGCACATCCTTGATGCTGGCAGATGCCAGGAAATACTGCTGGCGCAGGCGTAGCTCCTTACCATTTTCACTGGCATCATTCGGATAGAGTACCATGGAGATATCTTCTGCTTCATTCTTGGCAGCCACAGACTCCGGATAACTGCCTGCATTGAACTCACCCAGATCAAACTCATCAGTTGCTGCTGACTTCCACAGGCGCAGTGTGTTTACGCTACGGTTCCTGAAACCTGGAATCGGAGTATCATAGGGTACAGCAAGCACATCCTTGGTATCAACCCAGTGGCGATGCGGCACACCACTCTCGTCATACTGCTGCTCAACACGGCCACCAAAATGAACATGCTGTGTATACTCCGGACGCTCAAGCTCCCATACATTGCCATCTCTTAACCAGTGATCCGGCGCCTCTGTCTGAGAGCCATCGATAATATGCTGG
>JAJRVG010000209.1 GCA_021545595.1 Zetaproteobacteria bacterium
CTATAATCTTCTTTGGTGCAGCCTATTTATTGGGGGAAAAGGGTTTGCTTATCAGGCGCTGATCTTTTGACACCTCTTACCAGCCCACGGATGGGCTGCAAAATCAGGGGCGAAGTGTATGATTTTGTGAGTAGAGACAAAATCGACACAATTCCACAGGAAAGTGGAATTGGACGCCAACAGGCGCTGCTTAGCAGTGTGAGGCATTGATGCCGAACATCATTTTGCCTTTACGTATAGAATGAGTGTAGGACACACTTATTCGTATAAAACAAACTGGGGAAGAAAAATGCAGCGTGATCTGATTGTGTTTGATATTGAAACCGTGCCCGATGCACAGGCAACACGGCAGCTATTGGGACAGCCGGAACTTACGGACAGTGAAGCACGTGATGCTCTAAGTGGCTATTTTCTGGAGAAAACCAGCGGCAACAATGATTTCCCCCGCCAGCCCTTTCATCAGGTGGTTGCCATCAGCTATGCCCACCTGATCTGTGAACCCGGTGAAGAGGGTATAGAGATGGTGGTTCGCCGCATTGCATCAGGCGGAGAGAGAGATAGTAGCGAGGCGGAGTTGCTGGATGGCTTTTTCAGCCTGATTGAGAAGCGTGCCCCGAGACTGGTCAGCTTCAACGGACGCGGGTTTGATGTGCCTGTGCTGAAATACCGGGCCATGATTCATTCACTTAGCTGTCCACGCTGGTTCTCGGAGGGTGATCGCTGGAACAATTATGATGCCCGCTATTCGCAGCGGTATCATATTGACCTGCTTGAAGTGCTCTCGGATTTTGGTGCGTCCGCACGCTGTAGCATGCATGAAATTGCATCCGCTTTCGGCATCCCCGGCAAACTGGACACGGCAGGTGATGATGTTCGGGGCATGTTTGAGGCAGGGGAGATCGAAGCCATCCGTAACTACTGCGAAACCGATGTCTGCACTACGCTGCTTACCTTTCTACGCTGGCAACTGTTCAGTGGTACGCTCTCAGAAGGTGCCTATGCCCGCTCGGTACTCGGCATCCGTAACTACCTTGAAGAGGAGTCCTCAACCCGGCCTCACTTCGCCCGGTTTCTTGCCGTCTGGGAGGAGACTTCCCCCTCTTAACCTTTCGGGCCTGCTCAACTAAAATAGAGACAGATGAAACTATACCAACGCTTTCTGGATGGTATTCCATACTACCTTGCCCGCCACTACTGGTGGGCCTATCTATGGCCACGCTCTGTCTGGTTTTTTGATCATCAACCCATTATCAATGCCATTCTATTCGGCCAGTACAGAAAGCTGATGCATACAACCCTTACGCGACTGCAACAGGCGCCACTGGAGAGAGTCCTGCAACTCACCTGTGTCTACGGCTTGCTGACACCAAATCTGATCAGGCAGCTATCAACACCACTGCACATCACCGATGTAGCAACCATTCAGTTAGAGCTGGCCCGGTCAAAGTCCAACGACAGCTCTGAGCTGCTGCCTACCCGCATGAACGCCGAGTCTCTCGGCTACAGGGACAGCACCTTCTCAACCACGGTTCTCTTTTTTCTACTGCATGAGATGCCCACAGAGGCACGCAGAAACACTCTCTCTGAAGCGATGCGGACTCTGATGCCCGGCGGCACACTGCTGATTGCCGAATATGGCCCACTACCCACCGGCCACTGGCTCTACCGCTTCGTGCCTTTCAGGTGGCTGCTCACTACTCTGGAGCCCTTTCTTAATAGCTTCTGGCACGACAGCCTGCCCACCCTTCTGGGTGAAATGGCTGCCCTGCATAGCAAAACCGTTCACCAAAGCTGGGATAGCACTGTTTTTTCAGGCTTCTATCATGTTTCTGAGTTCAAGGTCGCTGCCATTCCACAGAATGTAGCAAGGTAATTGGCGTCGCCTTGAAACACTGCCGATGGCGATTGGGGGGGAATTATCCCCCTGTGCAGTATCAGGTCATCTGCTACAGTCTGTTAGAAGTTAAATATTATTGATGAAAAAAGGGAATATGCCATGTCCTCACCACTCATCCGCCCCGCACTACTGTCGCTGGCAGTTATTCTCTTTACACTCCCTGCGGCTCATGCAGCCAGCAGGGTTGAAATCAATGCCGGTGTAAAAGTAGCCTTGGCCACCTTCTACAAAGAGGTGAAAACAGGTAAAGAGCTGGCCGGTAAAGCCAGTGGCATACTGGTATTTCCGGAAGTCTACAAAGCCGGTTTCGGTGTCGGTGGTGAATATGGTGAAGGAGCTCTGCTGGTCAGAGGTAAAACTGTCGCTTACTACAGCACAGCATCTGCCTCCATCGGCTTTCAGCTCGGTGCTCAGGTTAAATCCCAGGTCATTCTTTTTATGACCAGCAAGGCACTGAAGCAGTTCCGCAGCAGCGATGGCTGGGAAGCAGGCGTAGATGGGAGCGTGGCTGTCGCCACTGTCGGGGTCGGGGGTGCGATCGATACCAATACGGCCAAGCAGCCGGTGATCGGCTTCATCTTTTCCAGTAAAGGCCTGATGTACAAC
>JAJRVG010000210.1 GCA_021545595.1 Zetaproteobacteria bacterium
AGCACCGCTCTCTTTGGCAGACCAGCCGCCATAAACATCTTCAGGAATTTCAAACGGCTCATATTCCCAGCCAAGTTCCTTGCGAACCAGAGCAATCTCTTCATGGCCCAGTGCAGCACCATGACAGTCATGAGAGCCGGCCATGTTTGGAGAGCCGAAGCCGATCACGGTCTTACAGCATACCATAGTCGGTTTGCCGGTTTCAGCCCTGGCAGTTTCAATCGCGGCCTTGATCTCTTCAGCATCATGGCCATCTACATTACGGATCACCTGCCAGCCATAAGCTTCAAAACGGGCAGGGGTGTCATCGGTGAACCAGCCTTCTACTTCACCATCAATGGAGATGCCGTTGTCATCCCAGAATGCGATCAGCTTGCCCAGACCCAGCGTACCGGCGAGCGAGCATGCCTCGTGGGAGATGCCTTCCATCATACAGCCGTCACCGAGGAATACGTAAGTGTTGTGGTCAACAATGTTGTGGCCCGGCTTGTTGAACTGCCCTGCCAGCATTGATTCAGCAATCGCCATACCGACACCATTGGTGATGCCCTGACCCAGTGGTCCGGTGGTGGTTTCAACACCCGGTGCATAACCATATTCCGGATGGCCCGGTGTGCGCGAATGCAGTTGACGGAACTGTTTAAGGTCTTCAATAGAGAGGTCGTAGCCGGTCAGGTGCAGCAGAGAGTAGATCAACATAGAGCCATGACCATTGGAAAGGATGAAACGGTCACGGTCAGCCCATTTCGGGTTGGCCGGGTTATGTGTCATATAGTCGTTCCAGAGAACCTCGGCGATATCCGCCATGCCCATGGGTGCGCCCGGGTGGCCGGAATTTGCTTTCTGAACACCATCCATTGCGAGTGCGCGCACGGCGTTGGCCAGGTGTCTACGGTCTGCGTTGCTCATATGTTTCCCTCTTTTACACATCTGTATTTTTAATATAAAACTAATAAAACTTTAAATAAGATATTCGAACACTGCCCGGGGCATGTATAATATCTAATCAATACTTGTTATCTTTTTCATAAGAAAAACTTATGAATGTCTGATCCCTTTTCGGCCAGACAGTGAACCCTAAACGTGAAGCGTGGTCTGGACCCGGCGAATATTGCCGACCGAGCCGGAAAGTACAACGGTATCGGTGGTCATATACTTCCCGTCAGCGTCAACACCAACCTTCACATGATCTACATATTCACCACTGGTCAGTCCCGTTGCGATAAACATACAATCATCAGAGGTCACCAGCTCATCACGCGTAATAATACGTTTGGTGTCGATGTTTTCTTTCCTGCACAATTCAACTTCAAAGTCTTTTTGTGGTGCCATGCGGCCAAACATTTCAGCACCCATGGCGCGGGCTGCACATGCGGTCACAATACCTTCAGGCGTACCACCAATGCCAAACAGCGCATCAGAGCCCATGTTCAGCACGGCCTGGACTGCACCATTCACATCACCATCCGTTGCGAGGCGGACTTTTGCTCCACAACCATAAATCTCTTTCAGCAGCTGCTGATGACGAGGCTTGTCCAGAACAAATACCGTTATTTCAGCAACGGTTTTGCCCAGTGCTGTTGCAAGCTGATTCAAACGCTCTGCCACAGGCGCTTCCGGGTCAATTTTCCCACGCGCTGCTTTCGGGTAAACCTGTTTTTCCATATAAAAGCATGAACCGGGACGGTACATGCTGCCTGCAGGAGCTGCAGCCAGAGTTACAATAGAACCTGCAGCATCTCTGGCGAAAAGGTTGGTGCCTTCAATCGGGTCAACAGCAATATCGACACCTATGCCATCGCCTCTGCCAACCTCCTCATCATCATAGAGGGCAGGCGCTTCGTCTTTGGCACCTTCACCAATGACAATCACACCCTTCATTTTTACCTGATTAATGCGTTTGCGCATGGCATCTACAGCCAGGCCATCACCTTCGTCTTTCTGACCTGAACCGACATATGGTGCGCAGGCACGAGCTGCGGCCTCACAAACTTCAACCAAATCAATCTTTAGATCGGCTACTGTATTCAATGAACTCTCCCCTCATGTTTTGTAGAAAATGATCAATGTGAGCAATTTCTGCGAGCGGCATACTAGCGGTATTTGCTCCAAAAAGCGACCCTGTGAAAAGCATGTTTTCCGTGCCTTTTATGGTTTAAACGTTTCGAAGTGCAGCGAGTAGCTGATGATGTATCTTTTCATGGGTTGTGGCGACAATCGAACTGCTTAGCTGGCTGATATGGAACGGATGCCTGTCATCAAAGTCAGTAACGATGCAGCCAGCCTCTTCCGCAATGAGTGATCCTGCCGAGTAGTCCCAGATTTTTTCTCCGCCATGAATAATGAAGTGGGCACGACCGGCAGCAAGCCATGCCCATTCCAGTGCGCAGGTTCCAATATTACGCTGGCTTCGGAATAGCTTTTTTGTGGCAAGCATACCTGCTGTCTCCTGCTCAAGTCTTTTAAAATCAATAAATCCGACAGCATGAGCAAGCAGGCTCTGGGGTGATGCATGGATGGGACTGTTATTCAGAAATGCTCCGCCTTCGCTTGCTGCAGTGAACGTTTCATCAAGGAGAGGGTCATGGATGCATGCAAAAACAGATCTGCCATCCTCAATGAGCGCGATGGATGAGGCAAAGTGCGGCAGTGGTATGGTGAAATTGCTGGTGCCGTCAAGCGGATCAACACACCAGAAGCGGCCACCATGGCTCAGGCATTCAAGCTGATCCTGTCGGCTCATCTCTTCACCCAGAAAGGCAATATCGGGGTAGAGGATCAATAGTTCGTCCTGCAGGAACTGCTGA
>JAJRVG010000016.1 GCA_021545595.1 Zetaproteobacteria bacterium
CGCTTCTCCCCATACACCCATGATGCAGCAGTACCTCTCCATTAAGGGGGAGTACGCAGATTGCCTGCTTTTTTATCGTATGGGTGATTTTTATGAGATGTTTTTTGAAGATGCCATCGAAGCGTCAGCCATCCTCGATATTGCACTGACAAAGCGTGGAAAGGCCAACGGCAGTGACATTCCGATGGCCGGTGTTCCATGGCATCAGGCCGATGGCTATCTGGCCCGGCTGGTTGCAGCGGGCAAACGGGTAGCCATCTGCGAGCAGATGGAGGCGCCTGATGGTAAAAAAGGGCCTGTCAGGCGTGATGTGGTACGCGTTGTAACACCGGGAACCATCACTGAGTCCGAGCTACTGCATCAGGAGTCCAGTGCACCACTGGCTGCACTGTATCGACAGGGTGAGACGTGGGGCATGGCCTCGCTTGATCTCTCATCCGGTCAGTGGCGGCTGTTTGAGGGGCAGGGTGATGGGGAGCTTGATGAGCGGCTGAGTGTGCTGAATCCGGCAGAGCTGCTGATCCGGTCAACTGATGAGGTGGCCTGCGGATGCCAGACTTATCATCCGGGAGACTGGAGTTTCTCTTCGGATGTTTCACGGGAGCAGTTGCAACAGCGTTTCGGAATCACGGACTGGCAGGCACTGAATCTTGAGGCTCACGAAGCGGTTGCCGCAGCCGTTGGAGCGCTTCTTGTCTATCTTGGGCAGACACAGAAGTGCGACCTTGAACATCTGGCACTACCTGTCTTCCACGAAAAGTCCCAGGGCATGAGAATCGACGCCCGTTCACGCAAAAATCTTGAGGTCTACAGCTCACTTGCCGGTGATCCGAAAACAGGCCTGATTCATGTTATTGATCAAACTGTAACGCCCATGGGGGCGCGGCTGTTAAGGGAGTGGATCGATCATCCTCTGGCCGATGTGAAGGCCATCACGGTACGTCAGGATGGTGTTGAGAGCCTGGCGGATGACCGCGAGGTTCTTACCGGCCTGCGTGATGTACTGAAACAGATTCGTGATATGGAGCGGATGCTGACACGGATTGTATTGAACAGGGCTACCCCCCGGGATTATCGTGGTCTGACAGAGAGTATGCTGGCGCTGCCCGGACTCCCGGCACTGTTGGGTGATCGGAGTGGTCTCTTCTCGGATATACTGCCTGCACTGGCTGGCCTGGAGTCACTGGCTGCCACACTGGATAGCGCTGTTGTTGAGACGCCACCGGCCATGTTTCGTGATGGTGGGATGGTCAGGGAGGGGTTTGATGCTGAACTGGATCGTCTTCGAGGCCTTGCTAAGGATGCAGGAGACTGGCTAAGCGGTTATGAGGCAAAAGAGCGAGTACGCACCGGATTACCGAATCTGCGGGTTAAATACAACAAGGTGTTTGGTTATTTTATTGAGATATCGAAGGTACAGGCAGCAGATGCACCACCGGAGTACGTAAGAAAACAGACACTGGTCAATGCAGAGCGCTTTATTACCGATGAACTGCACAAGTTTGAGTCCGAGATTCTTGGTGCCAAAGATGCGGCGATGGTCCGTGAGGAGTTGCTGATTAATCAGCTTCGACAGCAGGTCTCTTCCCATGCGGCATCCATTCAGGCTGCGGCACGGAGCGTGGCTATGCTTGATGTGCTCTGCTGTTTTGCCCACATTACTATCGAGTATCACTACAGCAGGCCTGACATTCATGCCGGCCGCAGTATGAAGATTGAGGCGGGCCGCCACCCTGTGGTCGAGCGGTGTATGAGTGATACCCCTTTTGTTGCCAATGATACGGAGATGGATCTGAAGTCACGTCGGTTCATGCTGTTGACCGGCCCCAATATGGGAGGAAAATCCACCTATATGCGGCAGGTTGCATGGATTATCTGGCTGGCTCATACCGGCTGTTTTGTGCCTGCAGGGAGCGCCCGTATTCCGTTGACCACGCGTATCTTTACCCGGGTCGGTGCAGGTGATGAACTGGCAAGCGGGCGTTCTACGTTCATGGTGGAGATGATGGAAACGGCCACCATCCTCAATCAGCTGGAACCACGCTCTCTGGTGATTGTTGACGAAATCGGTCGTGGTACAAGCACATGGGATGGTCTGGCCATTGCCTGGGCTGTGGCGGAGAAGCTGATCAATGCTGATGATGTGCTGACGCTGTTTGCCACCCACTACCACGAGTTGACTGAACTTCCCGACGACTTTGAGCAGGCTTTCAACGCTTCTGTCACGGTGCGTGAGTGGAATGGTCAGGTGATTTTTATGCACCGGGTGGTCGAAGATGCAGCAGACCGCTCTTATGGTGTTGCAGTGGCCCAGTTGGCAGGGCTGCCAACTGATGTGGTACGACGTGCACGTGAGCATCTTTTCAGGCTTGAGCACGAGTCTGAGCTGCATGCCGAGAGGGGCCATCCCCAGCTTGGCCTTTTTGCCGAGGCAGCACGACGTAAGCAGGATGCAGAGAGTGCACGTTTGCAGGCACTGTCGGAAGAGATCGAACTTATTAATCTGGATGAGCTGCGGCCCATTGATGCACTGAATGTTCTTAGTCACCTGAAAAACCGCTTCAACGGAGAAGATTGATGGGCGATAGCAGGCAGGAGCTGAAAAACCTGCATAATCAGACGCGTGAAATGTTTGATACCGGAAGCAGTGGCGAGTTGCTGATGCAGCATATGTGCAATGGTGTTGACCGGCTGCTTGTCACACTCTGGCAGGAGAGTGCCCCGCAGGCAGCCGCTGTGGTGGACCTGGTTGCAGTAGGGGGGTATGGAAGGGGGGAGCTGGCTCCTCAATCGGACTGGGATGTCTGGTTCCTGGTCCCGGAGAAGCCCTCTTCCGGGGTTGAAGAGGAGATTCAGAAGTTTCTTTATGCGCTGTGGGATCTGAACATTAAATTGGGGCATGCGGTACGTTCGGTAAAAGAGACACTGCAGCATGTTAAGGAGGACTGGAACTCTGCTACTGCGGCATTTGAGTCCCGCCTGATCTGCGGGACGGGTGAGCATTATAGTGCTGTTCAGAAAAAACTGGACTCCTTTTTCAAGCGTCGCCGAAAGGCATTTGTTGAGGCCAAGTTTGAGGAGCTGAAAGCAAGGC
>JAJRVG010000211.1 GCA_021545595.1 Zetaproteobacteria bacterium
AGCAACATCACAGAGCTGGCACCGGCAACCAAACTGTTCCTTCTGGTTGAGACACTGAATGGAACCATGGAGCGCCTGGATGATGATGATGCTGATATTGCCATTACCGAATCATTCGAGCCCCATAGCAAGTATGAAGATATTACATTAACCCGAATTGATCTGGTCAGTGTCCTTTCACCCAGATCCCCCCTTGCATCCGGAGTAAGCCAGCTTACCGATAGAGATTTTGAAGGCAGTGTTCAGATTCTTGTTCGCGATACCAGCAGGCACAGTGAAAAGAGAACTGCCGGAGTTGTAGAGGGTGTTCGCCACTGGGTGGTGAATGATTTCATGATGAAAAAGCAGATTATCGCTTCAGGACTTGGCTGGGGACGCATGCCGAGGCACATGGTCAAAGATGAGATCAAAAACGGTGAACTTCTACTACTCTCCGGGGATGGCCTGGAGCCAATTGAAGTTATTATTAAGGCAGTACGCAAAAAAAACAGGCCCATGGGACCTGTGACTGCTGAACTGTGGAAACAGCTGCAACAAATTGACTGGGGGTGATTTCACACCCCCAATTCAAGCTGTTATTTTGAAGACGCTTCTTTTTTCCCGTCATCATCTCCAACCGCCCAATCGTACGCATCGTTTGATGCCTGCTTGGTTGAATCCCACGCACTTTCCATCGTAGCGCAACCAGTTAGTCCAAACGCAATGATCATAATCCAGAATAGCTTTTTCATAGTCGCCTCCTAAAAGTTGGAATAGATCTCTATTCCGTAGCCTGCAGAGGAGACTCTGTAAAAAAAATAACGCATTACTGTGAAGGCCGTCACAAAAAATTAAATAATCATTCCCGCACCAACAGTATTGTTGGTAAAGCTATCAATCAGAATAAAACTGCCCGTTGCCCGGTTGTTTGCATAACTATCGGCATAAACAGGCTTAAGCAATTTCAACTGAATCTGGCCGATCTCGTTCATTTCAAGTTGATCCGCAGCATCCTGCTCCAGTGAATGAATATCGGTCTTGAAATCAATCCCAGTTACCATCGCCTTCAATGTGTTGGTGGTATGTTTGATCCAGTATTTCTTTTTCGGCTCCAGAGGCTCCTCACCAATCCAGCAGACATTGGCCGTGATCTCTTTTTGAGGGCTCAGTCCTGAATCACCACGTACCAGCATATCACCACGGGAGATATCGATTTCATCTTCCAGCGTGATAGTGATGCTCTGAGGTGCAAATGCCTCATCCAGATTGCCATCAAACGTAACAATCTCTTTAACGGTTGATGATTTACCACTTGGCAATGCTGTCAGCCTGTCCCCCACTTTCACTGTACCCGAAGCAATCGTTCCCATGAAACCACGGTAGTCTGGAAGCTCAGCAGTCTGCGGACGGTTCAGCAACTGCACCGGGAAACGGAAAGACTGCTCATCAAGCTCATCCAGTACCGGAAGAGATTCAAATGTTTCCAGCAGAGTTGCGCCCTCATACCACGGCATATTATCACCGCGCACTGCAACCATATCACCATTAAGTGCTGACATCGGGATACAGATCAGATCTTTAATGCCCTGTTTGGCACAATAATCGATCATATCTTTACGAATTTTTTCAAAAGTTACCTGATCATGATCTACCATATCCATCTTATTAATTGCCACAATCAGATGCGGCATGCCAAGAAGAGCCAAAATATGGGTATGACGTTTAGTCTGTGGCATTACGCCATTGCGGGCATCAATCAGAATAACCGCAGCACTGGCAGTGGATGCACCCGTGACCATGTTACGGGTGTACTGCTCATGCCCCGGACAATCTGCCATGATAAACTTACGCTTTGGTGTCGCAAAATAACGATATGCCACATCAATGGTAATACCCTGTTCCCGTTCAGCCGACAGACCATCAGTCAGCATCGCCAGATCAATCTCAGCGGCTGAAGCAATCTTTGTTTCGCCCTTTTTCTTACGGACAGCAAGAAGCTGATCCTCAAACGCACCCTTAGTATCCACCAGAAGCCGACCGATCAGCGTTGATTTTCCATCATCCACACTCCCCACAGTTACCAACCGGAGCAGCTCGATCTCTTTCGTTAGTTCCAAATTCAACTCTGTCATTAGAAGTAGCCTTCCTTCTTTTTATCTTCCATTGAGTTGGCACCATGATCGATAATGCGTGTCTCACGCTCTGAACGACGTGCCGCTGCAGCTTCGGCCACAATCTCCGTCATGTTGACAGCTGATGAACGCACCGCACCGGTACAGGGGCTGCAACCGAGTGTTCGAAAACGTGACATGATCATTTTGGGCTCTTCACCTTCCAGCAACTGGTCTTTGTTCTCTTCACAATAGGGAATCAGCATCTCTCCACGCTCAATCATCGGGCGCTCTTTGGCAAAATAGAGTGGTACAATCGGGATCTCTTCTTCCTTGATATAGAGCCAGATATCCATCTCAGTCCAGTTAGAGATCGGAAATACACGTACCGACTCACCTTCATGGATACGGCCATTGTAGATGCTCCACAGTTCAGGGCGCTGGTTCTTCGGATCCCACTGGCCAAACTCATCACGCATGGAAAACACACGCTCTTTGGCACGGGAACGCTCCTCATCACGTCGTGCACCACCGAAGGCGGCGTCATAACCACCCTCCTCCAGTGCATCAAGAAGCGCCTGAGTTTTCAGCGCACCGCAACAACGAGCTACACCATGATCTTTTGGATTCATCCCTTTGGCAATCGCACCTTCATTACGGCGCACAATCAGATCAACTCCGATCTCTTTGCAGAACTTATCTCTGAATTCATACATCTCTTTGAACTTGAAGCCGGTATCCACATGCAGCAGTGAAAATGGTAACGGTGCAGGGTAAAATGCCTTACGTGCCAGATGCAACAACACCGATGAGTCCTTACCCACAGAGTAGAGCATCACCGGATTACGGAATTCCGCCACCACCTCTCTGATAATATGAATCGACTCGGCTTCAAGCGCTTTGAGCTGCGTCAACTTGTGTTCAGACATTTCCAGTCTCCAAATCAGTCATCCTGTTTTTTGATCTATTTTTTAACAAGAACCCGGTGCTTGCCATCACCGCAGTCATCCACAGAAACCACCTGATAACCCTGCTCTTCACATGAGTGAGGCACATTTTCCAATGGCTCACCCTCATTCAGAATGATCTCCAGCTCCTGCCCCGCATCCATTCTGGCCAGTTGAAGTTTCACCTTCACAAAGGTCATCGGGCATGTCTCACGCGTAATATCCAGAAAATGAATCATCACAAACCTCAGACAAAAATAATATGCGCATCTTCGGACTCATTCAGAAATGTGGCAACGCCCACAACCTCCTGAACCGAATCAACCAGATCATCTTTTGTCACACCAAGAATCTGCATCGCCATCTCACAGGCATACAGGCGAATTCCCAGTGCATCTGCCGCCTCAATCAGCTCCGGCAGCGTTGCTACATGGTTCTTCTTCATCATGCTTGTCATCAGCATCGGGCTAATACCGCCAAAGTTCAACCGTGAAAGTGGCAGGCTTTTTCTGCCACCCATCAGGAAGTTGAATATGCGGGAGAGAATATCCTTACCCAACCAGCTGTGGCCCTGTCTCTTTTTCAGCGCGTTCAAGCCCCAGAAGGTAAAGAACATCGTCACTTCACGATTGGTTGCCGCAGCACCCGTAGCGATGGTGTAAGCCGCAATAATTTTATCAAAATCACCACTGAAGCAGACAATTGAAATCTTTTTGTGACCACTCATCAATGATTTCCTTTTGCATCTGAAGTCGGATCGGCATGCAGACCACACTCAGCTACGGTATCCTCATTTTCCCACCACCAGCGGCCCGACCTCGGGTCTTCGCCCACTGACACTGCGCGCGTACATGGTGCACAGCCAATAGATGGGTAAAATTGATCATGCAGGCTGTTGTATGGCACATCATTTGTATGAATGTAGTCCCAGATATCTTTTTCACTCCACTCAATTAACGGATTAAACTTCCTGATACCGAAAGTTGTATCATCTTCAATCGGCTGCATATCCGAACGTGATGAAGCCTGCTCACGACGAAGTCCGGTCACCCATGCTCTGGCACCTTTCAAGGCACGTTTCAGTGGACGAACCTTACGAATTTCACAGCAGAGTTTCCGATTCTCAATACTTTGATAGAAGAGATTCACACCCTTCTCACGCACCATCTGTTCCACATCCGCTGCAGCAGGGAAATGAACCTCAATATTCAGGCCATACTTATCCCTGCACGCATCCATCACATCATAGGTCTCCTGTGGCAAGCGCCCGGTATCAAGCGTAACAATACGAATCGACGGTGCATGTTTGGCAATCAGCTCAAACAGCACTACATCCTCGGCACCAAAGCTGCAGGCAAACACCAGGTCCGGAGCAAACTCACGCTCTGCCTGTTTTATAAGTTCCACAGTCTGATTCAGCTGATCAATCTCATTCATTCCAGTCAAACTCCCAATCCAACCAGCGGCCACCATGTGCCACTAATCAAAGCAAACAACAGCAGTGCTGAAAGCGATAAAACAGCACCGTAACGCAGCATACATGACAACTGCACATATCCTGTTCCATAAATCATCGCATTTGGCGGTGTTCCCATGGGCAGTATAAATGCGAAACCGGCAATAATACCTACGGCCATTGCTGCGGTAACCGGATCAATACCTGCCGCCACAGCAAATGGAATCACCACGGGTAACAGAATTGCCACCGCAGCCGCATTGCTGACACTCTCGGTCATCAACAGCGTGATCAGGGCAAAGAATACCAGTAGAGCAACGCCAGCCAGCCCGGTTGGCAACAGCTCCTGAGCCAGCCAGACACCCGCGCCAGTGACTGTCAATGCCTTGCCCACCGCAATGGCACCGCCATACATCAATACCACGCCCCAGTTCACATGAGACTCAACTTCTCTCCATGAAACCAATCTGAGTGCAAACATCAGCACCACACTTACCAGTGCAATACTGGCCAACCCAAGCTCATGCCCCCTAGTCACCCACATCACTACTGTTACAAACAGCAACAGAGCCATGACTCTTCCCTGAATGCTCAAGCTACCCAGTTCCAACCGCCTTTTTTCAATCCGGTTGTGCGCAGATTTCACATCAAGGCCTTCAAACGGCGTCAGGATCAGCAATAGCGCTGCACCAATTACCAGCATACCGGCCACCAGCGGAGCAGCAGCCAGAACCCAATCAAGAAATGAGAACCCTCTGCCGGTCAGTTCTTCCACAATACCCAGTGCCAAGGGTCCTCGCGCACCACCGAGCAGTGTTGCAACACCGCCAATAATCGCACCCCATGCCATCGCAAAGAAGAGCGACTGCGCATAGCGATGCCCAGGTTTGAGATCAAGGCCGCGCACAATTTCCCAGACAATCGGAAGCATCACGGCAGCAACAGCGTGCTCCGGCATAAATGCCGCCATCAGAGCCGGAAGCAGTAACATGGTTAACAGCAGTCGCCTTGGCCCGAGACCAACCCTGTCAATCAATGCAAGCGCAACATGCTCAGAGAGGCCTGTTTTAATAATCCCGCCAGCAAGCATGAAGGCGCCCAGTATAAAAAATACAGCGGAGTTACCAAACATGCCGTAGGCATCATCTGCCGGCAGCACACCCAACAGCGGCAGGAGTGCAAGTCCCAACAGTGAAGTAACCGATAAAGGTAATAGCTGAGTTACCCAGAGGACCAGGCAGAGAGAGAATACAACAATGGAGCGCCAACCACTCTCAGTCAGCCCCTCCGGTGGAGTCTGATTCAGTGCCAGATATACCAGCAGTGCAATCACTACCAGTGCAGCATAGGGCAGTCCTTTTCTGGCTAGCAGAACATGTAGTGGTGACTGATCAATAAAAATGGCCATCAGAGTTCCTTGGAATCCCCGGACTGCTGCACGCGCAACCCACGGCGAAAACGATCCGCCAGCCCGCCCAGCCAGCGGCCGGGATCGGTAACATTCCACTGCTCAACACGTTCGCGCAAGCTTGCCTCATCGCCAGTAAGCGTACGGCCCTCCATCGGCGTCAACACGCGGCCCATATCGCGCAGACGATGGGTTGGTATGCCGGAAACAGCAAGCAGTTTATACTGAACCAGAAGTGCCTGTTCCACATCATCCAGACTAGGCAGGCCGTAATCTTCCAGAGCTGTTCCAGGCAGTGGCCTGAATGGAACCAGGAGAGGAACAATGCCATGTTCAATCAGAGCCTTCATTCCCTCTATCGTAGATTCAAGAGACTCCAGTCCCGGAATCAGATGGCTGACAACTGCTCCGTCACGGAATATCTGTCTCGCATGAGTCAAAGCTGCCCAGATAGCTTTCTGGCCACCATGCTTCTGTTTGCCCGGACATACTGATGCAAAACGATTCTCATCATGTAGCTCAAGGTTGCAGACAAAAATGTCCAGCCCAGCTGCATAGAGATCGTCAATCACAGAGAGGTCAGCCGGAGCTACCGTCTCCAGCGCAATCTGCCTGTGCCCAAGGTGCCGACGAAGCAGGTCAATAATCGGAACCAGGCGCGCCAGCCCGGCATCGCTGCCCGGTGCATAGCCATTATAGAGGTAAACGGTATCAACTTCACGCTCATCCAGCGCTGCCCGAACTACCTCAACCAGGTCGAGAGAGTCACGAAGTGGTGGCTCAATCTCATTGAGCATTGAGTCATACTGGCAGTATTGGCAGGCAAGCCCGTGTTCAGCAAAAAAACCGCAACCAAGCAATGGATTAATAATCAGAAGTTTATCGTGCAACGATGCGAAACTCCCCATTCTGGCACCAGACCTGGTGGTCTTGCTGTAGAAGGAGGGTGCTTCAACCAGTTCAATCGTCTGCTCCTCTCCAGCGCAGCTCAGATGAAAACCATCACCCTCTTCATGCAGCAGGAATGTGCTCTCCTCCGTATAGGGCTGACCCACAGGAACAGAACAGAAATGACCACTGGGAAGACG
>JAJRVG010000212.1 GCA_021545595.1 Zetaproteobacteria bacterium
CGCAAACGCAAAGCCTTCGTCAACAGCAGTGTCCCACCCAGATCCCATGCTGTTTTACGACTGGAGACCGTACTCGTTGCTGCCTGTGAAAAGGTGTCTTTCACACGCTCAGACCGCAGGCCGACCTTACCATTCCAGCGGCCTGTTTCACTGCCAACCTCGAACTGCCCGTAAACACCACTGCGCTCACGTTTAATGGAAGTTGCTGGCAGTGGAAAAGCACCTCCATATTCAAACGTTCCACGACTGCTGTCCAGATCACCGCCAACCAGCAAGCGGGCAGGCATGTTCCCATGAATAGTGTAGATAATTTTTGGCCGCAGGCTTTGAGTGCGAATGACACTGTCGCTGGTGCCACCGAAGCTCACATATTCTGCATGTGTTTTTCTGTCACGAAGGCCGCCGGAGAGGTCAAGTTCCAGCCCGTTATTCAACCAGCCGATACCTGCATCTACGAAACCATCTCTGGTTTGAGCAAAGTCATCCGGATTATTGCTTTGTCTGCGGTCAACAGCCACCTCTGCTGCAGTCAATGGCCCGGGTAGTCCGGCTCTATCACGATGGTAATTGCCGACAATGCGAACGCTAAGATTAGCATTCAGCTCTGATTCAGCCCGTGCACCGGCATCAAAACGTTCAAACAGGCTGTTCTTCCGATAACCATCGGTTTTAGCCGTCGACAGATTGGCTTCAGCACGAGTATTCTCCGAATCAACCCCCATGCTTGCAGCTCCGGTATAACTTCCGAAACTTCCACCACTGGCCGCAACACGCCCCCCTGCTTCGGGAATACGTGTGATAATGTTAATTACGCCACCAACAGCGCCATCACCATACAGGGCTGCGCCTCCACCATGCACAATCTCGATACGTTCAATCTGATCCACAGGTATCTGTGTCCAGTCAGTGCCTGACAGATCAGGGCTATTTACCCGACGGCCATCAATCAGAACCAGGCTGTTGGCTGCGGCTGCTTCACCATAACCACCCAGATCCACCCGGGACTTGGCACCAACACCGCTGGTATCAGAGACAACGATCCCCGGCTCTCCTTTCAGCAGATCAACAACGTTTTCAACATGGGCTCGATCAATGCGCTCACGATCAATTACTGTCACCGTATTTGATGCAGAGGATGCTGCCGACTCTGTCCGGCTGGATGTAACATTGATGTCGCCAATATCCCCTGCATCTGCTGATGCAGCCATGCCAACAAGTAGTATAGTAAAAACAGGTAGTCTGTATTTCATGATTTTCTCCGCGCCCGCCGCGCATATATTTATGCGGATCAAATCACGGTAGAAATAGAGAGCATGAGACAGGCAGACAGGTCAGCCGCCAAGCCCACGACCTGCCTCCCTCCGAGACCCAATCCGGTTTGAAACCCGCAGGTTTCTCGCATCAGGCCGGTCTCCTGGCTTGCCCTCATCCTCAGCTGTCCAAGCCTTCCCGGCTAAAACCAGTGGCATTTCAAACAGCTTTGTCAGGCCTACAGTAGCGGGGGCTGCACCGGAATGGACATATGCGTCGTCACCGGTTTCCCGTTTCACTTCGTAATGAGAATCATCACAAAAGCACCTAAAGCAGCGGTCATGCTACAGCGATCAATATAGAAATCTATCAGAAGATTTGAGAGCAGATCGGAACGATTGGAGTCTCCATATGAGCTGTTTGGGTGTAGCGGAGAATGAGTTCCGGAGATACCCGTTCAGAGGCGCATTAAGGAAACACTGGTCTATTCAATGTCTCCTTGAATCCATGGACGGACTACCAGATCAGCACTGCTTAAATACCCAGTTTTGGAACCCAGTTCATCTCCAGCCAACGGGTCAGATCAAGAGGTGTCTCAGTCAACACGGCTGCACGCACACTATTATCGATCTTCGTAGTGGCAAGTTTATAACCAATACCATTCTTTTTCAGCATTTCCAGATTCTGACCAGCAATAGAGAGACCTCCTTTCTGAGCTGCTTTAAACAGCTCCATGGCTCGCTTTTTATCCATCCCCACACCGCGCCCCTCAACATACATATAGGCCAGCGCATTTTGTGCCGGGGCATAATTCTGCTTTGTAGCTTTCCTGTACCAGAACACAGCCTTGCGGTCACTCTGATCTATGCCATCACCCCTGCGGTAGACATTGCCAATATTAAACTGGGCAATGGCATTTCCCTGTCTTGCAGCAGCAAGAAACAGTTCAGCAGCTCTAGAAAGGTCAAATTTCACACCATGACCCTCCAGATACATGCTGCCCAGTGTATTCTGGGATGGTGCATCTTCACGCTCTGCCAACAGACGAAACAGCCGGGCTGCATGAATCATGTTTCTTTCCATACCCTGGCCGTTGTAATAGAGAACTGCCAGGTTATAGGCAGCATCCATATCGCCCCGCTCCAATGCCTTGCGATACCAGTTTGCAGCTTCATGCTCACTGCGTCCAACACCGCGCCCAGAACCATAGAGTAGTCCCAGAATCATCTGAGCTCGTGCATTACCCCCCGCTTCGGCCTTTAGCAACCATTGAGCCCCTGCTTCATCATCCCGATCCACCCCGATACCACGCAGATAAATAATCCCCAGATTCAACTGTGCCTTTGCATAACTTTCAGCAGAC
>JAJRVG010000017.1 GCA_021545595.1 Zetaproteobacteria bacterium
ATAAAGTGCTGCATGACTCCAGTTTGATCGTGTAAGCAGTTGAATAATACGCGCAACACGAGTCTCCCCCTCTACAAGCAGCACATCGCCCGGTTTCAGTGTCTTTTCTAAAGCCTCAAAGTCGGCAAAGTGGTCAGGTTTATAATGTGGCGAAGCGCCCGTAAGCCATGCAACGAGCTTTTCACGCAACAGACAAACCGGGTTCATGATTCAACCTCCAGATAAACAGTTTTTCTATTCTGTTTAGTCCGTAGCGGAAACGGTTTGCTTACAATTCAGGATGCAGCTCACTTTGGTTACGCGGCAATTTTTCCTTTTAACACAGCTCGAAGCTCAAGCAGCAGAGCCATTAAAGCAGGGGCTGCTCTCAGACTATGACGCACCACTTCCCGTGGCCATGCCGCCAGTGACCACATGGTTTTTAACAGCTCCTCACGCACTGAAAACTCGCTGATATCCGGCAGGTTTGCTTCAGCCGCCTGCAACACAACATCAACAATCAGATCATGTGGAACCAGGTTCAAATGAGCCTCCAGCCAGCCCTGAAGCTTCCCCACATCTGCCCGCTCTACATCTTTCAGAAGCGCTCGCCACTGGAGCAAACCATCAGCTATTTCTGAATTCTGAAGAGAGGCAACATGGCCGGGCCGGCCTCCGGCGATCTCTACCGCCAGCTCTCTGGCAGTATCTGTAAAATCCATCTCTGCCAGCACACTGTTCATATGCGCATCACCCAGCGGCGCACAGTGCCCCAGCATACAGCGTGACCGGACTGTCGCCGGAAGGCGCATCAGATCGTGGCAAACCATCAGCAGCAGGCTTCCCGAAGCAGGTTCCTCCAGCCCCTTAAGCAGTGCATTGGCGGCCTGAATATTCATCATTTCAGCATCATTGAGAAGCACAACACGTCTCTCACTCTCCATGCCACTCAGTGAGAGAAAGGAGAGCACTTCACGAATCTGATCAACCGCAATATCCCGCTTTTTCTCCAATCGCTCCACAGCAATAAAATCGGGGTGCGAGCCTGCCTTCAGCATGCAGCAGGCGTGACATTCACCACATGCCTGCCCATTCGGAGCCCTCTTCTCGCATAGGTAGAAGCCAGCCATTGCCATGGCCTCAGTTGCCTTACCGACCCCTTTCACGCCATAGAGAAGCCATGCATGGTGAAGCCTCTGGTTGTTTACACTACTAGTGAAGCGCTCATGCAGCGCCTCATGGCCCAAAGCAGGATTGAAGCTCACACCATACCCCTGACATTAAACGCAGCCTGAACCTGCTCCTGAACCTGCTCAATGGCTCCTGATGCATCAATACGGATAATCCTTTCGTAAGCCTGATGCAGCTCTGTAAAAGCTGCGTAAACCAGTTCATGGAACGACTGCGCCTCTTCATCAAGGCGCGTACTCTCTTCACCCATACTGCTACGGCTTCTGATTCGATGTATTGCCTCGCTAACGGGAAGATCAAACCAGAGGGTAAGATCAGGAGTCACACCCGACTCGGCGAATTCCAGCATGGCCGCGAGTCCATCAAGATCAGCCAGCTTTCTCCCGGCAAGCTGGTACGCCATGGTTGAATCAGAGAACCGATCACACAGCACCCATGCGCCTCTATCCAGCGCAGGCAGAATCACCTCGCTTACATGTTGGGCGCGATCAGCAAGAAAAAGCAGCAGTTCGCACTCAGGCACCGGCGTATGTTTACCCTCAAGAAGAATGCTGCGTATTTCACTGCCAAGCGACGTATCACCCGGTTCATGCGTAACAATCACCTCATGCCCATGCTCCTGCAGCCATGTGGCAGTCATGTGCAGTTGTGTGCTCTTTCCCGACCCGTCTCCACCTTCAAAAGTGATCAGTCGCCCCACGCTGTTATTCATCTGCTCTCTTCCTGCTCCTTTTCCCATAAGCCTTCCTGAAACTCCTTCTGCGGTCTCTCTTGCCAGAGCCACTCGCCCGTCACCTCAACATGCAAGGTGTCTGGAAGTGAATCCAGCCACTGATAAACATCATCCAGCTGCTCCGGTGTTGTCCAGAACTGCTGCCTCTTTTTCTCAGGGTCCAGGCAGCGAATTGTTGCCAGGCCATCCTCGCCCTGCAGAAGACTTTGAAGCAGAACAGCCTCTGCCTGAGGCAATAAAACTTCAACGATTACCACATCATGACCCATACAGCATCACTTTCCGGCACTACGCTGTCGATTTTGCCGGCGTTCAATGCTGATCCATTTTTTCACATTCACCTGATGCTCTGCATGCGTGGAGGCAAACGCATGGCCGCCCGTACCATCGGCAACAAAATAGAGATAGGAAACATCTGCGGGGGCTGCCGCAGCCCGAAGGCTTGCTCTGCCGGGATTGCATATCGGAGTTGGGGGAAGTCCCCTTCTTGTATAACTGTTCCAGGGTGTGTCGTCAGTCAGATCTTTTCTCCTGATATTACCCGAAAATGAGCCCTCTCTTCTCCAGATGCCATAGATAACCGTCGGGTCCATCTGCAGTGGCATGCCCCTCTCTATCCTGTTTCGTATCACTGCGGAGATCAGCGGTCGCTCAGCATCCACACCCGTCTCTTTTTCAATAATAGAGGCGATAATCCGTAATTTTTCGGCGTCCAGTTGGTTGGTAATCAGTGAAGCGATCACTGCCCTCTGTGCAGTGATCATCTGTTCAAGCAGTACGATTGGAACAATCGGTTTTGAGTAGCTGTAGGTCTCAGGAAGAAGCTTACCTTCCCACTCATGGCCTGGCAGCAGCTCTTCAAGTGCCAGACGCCACTCTTTCATGCTGCTCCCGGTTTTTTCAGCAAGAAGCTGGAGCACATCGTCTGTACGGAGCCCTTCGGGAACTGTCACCTGAAAACGGATCACCTCACCCCGCTCAATCTTTTTCAGTACACTCCAGAGGCTAAGACTCCCCTCAAAGTGATAAAGTCCTACCTTCAGTGATGCGGATTTACCCGTCAGCCTCGTTAACAGCTTAAAAGCCAGTTTTGAATTAATCACCCCTGCACTCTGAAGGGCATTGGCAATCTGAGATGAGCCTGAGCCGGGTTTAATCGCAACATCAACGGCAGCAACCCTCTGCTCTCCTGTCACCTCAAGCCATACCATGGCTATCAGAAACAGTG
>JAJRVG010000213.1 GCA_021545595.1 Zetaproteobacteria bacterium
CCTGATAGCCAGCCGAAAATTACACTAATCGCCTAGAACCGAAACAATCCACTGGCCAATTTTAATAATCTCTTCATGACAGACGGAGTGCTCCATCGGGTAACTGTGCCACTCCACCGAGTAGCCGAGCGACTCCAGTTTACGATGGGAACTGTCACCCAATGTGTATGCAACAACCGGATCTTCCACACCATGCGCCATGAAAATAGATGAATTCTTTGATTCCGGGAATAGCTCCTGCTCAACTGTTTCAGCCAGCGGCAGGTAACAGGAGAGCGCCATAATTCCGGCCAGCGGTTCACCCTGACGAAGCCCTACATGCAGTGCCATGGCCCCACCCTGTGAGAATCCGGCCAGAATAATCCGGTTTGAGGTGATGCCATGCATCTCCTCTCTGTCAATCAATAGCTGTATCTGTTTGGCTGATTCGCGAATGCCCCTCTCATCCTGCTGATAACCGATGTCTGTATGTCTGATATCATACCATGCAGGCATAATGTAACCGCTATTGATGGAGACCGGTATCGATGGTGCATGCGGAAAGACAAAGCGCAGACGCAGATCGTTCGGTAGGCCAAGCTGGGGTACAATTGATTCAAAGTCATGCCCGTCTGCTCCCAGACCATGCAACCAGATGACTGTGGCGGTCGGATTCTCTCCGGTAACTACTTCAATGGCAGAAAGTGTTCGGGTTTTCATCGCTCAAGCATGCCATGAAGTCTGTGCAATCCCAAACAGGTGAGTTTTTTGCTTTGTTGCAGAAGCTGCATATCATCGCATGCAGAAATGAAAGAGAAACAGCACATACATATTCTTGGCATCTGCGGAACGGCTATGGCAGCCATTGCCAGCCTTGCAAAGGAGGCGGGCTTCGATGTGACCGGATCCGACTCCGGCATCTACCCACCCATGTCCGACTATCTTGAATCACTCAGCATTCCCGTTCAGCCATTCAGTGAAGAGAATCTCGATCCTGCACCGGATATTGTGATTATCGGCAATGCCATGAGCCGGGGCAATGTTGAAGTGGAGACTACACTGAACCGTGGCCTCAGCTATCTCTCCGGCCCTGAGTTCATCGGCAAATATATTCTCCCCAACAGACACGCCATCGTTGTAGCTGGAACCCACGGAAAAACCACCACATCCAGTATCATGGCCCATCTGCTTGAAGAGGCTGGGTTTAATCCCGGTTTTATGATCGGTGGTATTCCGGAAAACTTTGGTGGCGGTGCAAGAGCAGGCGTTGGTGAATACTTTGTACTGGAGGGTGACGAGTATGACACCGCCTTTTTTGATAAACGATCCAAGTTTTTGCATTACCGGGCACGCACCCTGATTCTGAACAATCTTGAATACGACCACGCTGATATCTTCCCCGACCTGGAGGCGATCAAGACCCAGTTCCATCACCTGATTCGCACTATTCCTGAATCAGGCAATATCATCGTCAACGGTGATGATCCAAATCTTATTGACGTGTTGTCGCGAGGTAGCTGGACACCGCTTACCTTCTTTGCCCGGCTGGGACATGAGAGTGCCCAGTGGCAGTGGGAGTCAATCACGCCTGATGGCAGCCACTTCCGTCTTTATCAGCATGGGAAATGTGTCATTGAAGCCAGATGGCAGATGATCGGCATTCACAACGTGGCCAATGCCTGCGCTGTTGCTGCTGCAACGATACCTGATATCGACATGAGCACGATCAAAGATGCCTTTGAATCTTTCTCCGGCATCCGCCGTCGTATGACATTGGTGGGAGAGGCTGGCGGCATACGAGTGTTTGACGACTTTGCACATCATCCTACCGCCATCACAGGTATGGTTTCGGCTGCCAAACATGCCATGAAAACAGATGGAAAGCTCTGGGTCATTGTCGAGCCGCGAAGCAACACCATGCGCTCAAAAGTTCATCAGGATCGTCTGCCACGCTGCTTTGATGATGCGGATCGGGTGATTTTTGCTTCCACCCCAGAGCGTAATCTTCAACCCCATGAGTTGCTTGATACAGAGCAGGTCTGCAGCTTGATTGGTGACCACGCGGTAGTTCTTCCCGATGTAGCGAGCATTATCGAATATGTCGTATCCGACTCCATGTCTGGTGATGATCTGCTGATCCTGAGCAATGGTGCTTTTGGCGGCATCCATCAAAAACTGTTACAACGACTTATGAAGAATCTTTAACTGCCGTAACGTGCCTTAAGGCGCTCATCTTCAAGCCATCCGTCCAGTTTGTCTCTGCAATCATGTGTATTAGCCTGTTGCATCGCAAACCACTTCAGGCCCTTGTTCTGCAATGCCATCACAGCAACATCATGCAAATCCTGTTGACCACCTGCGATACATTTACTGGTTATGAAGTCCTCTTCCGATGCAATTCTAAGCTCAACCTGAACCACAGAGTTCTCAAGGCTTACCCCGACACTCTTGGCAGGAAGCACTTGAAATTCGATGCCATCACACACGCCCTTGATTACCCATGGCAGTGGATCCAAAGCATCACCTTTTTGAATTTCAGCTTCAATATCCCCTAAAATCAAAATCACCTTTTCCGGCAGCAAGTCAGTCGCCAGATCAACATCGCGAGTAAAACGCTCCACACCGTGCATCATCCCGCAAACACCGCCGATCACTACACCATGAGGCTCAAGGATAGCGAGCAGCTTCCTGGTTACGGTGGTCAGACTCATATGGTCACACTCCTGGCAGACAACTCGATGTAAGCGGCATACATATCATCCAGCCGACGTAGACGCTGATAGTAGATATCATTGGAAATCACCAGCAGGGCATCGCGATTGTTAATTTTCACCCTTTTGAGTTCCACCAATCCCTTTTCAACAAACTTCTGCACATTGTCATACACCCGCCGGTATGGTCGCCCGATATCTTTCGCTAACTGATAAATTACTACCGGTTCCCGCCGCTCTACCAGTTCCAACAGCTCTCTCTGCTTATTTGTTAGGCCTTGTTTTGTCATATATGACATTTTAATAAGTAAAAAACACTTCGTCAAGTCATCAGATAATTTCAAAACAGTCTGGTAATATATTCTACAGCCCATTTGAGGGGATTTATAGCGTCCCTTAAATGGCAACCGGGTCTACCAGTCAACATTTCCACTACCTCACTTCCAGCTTCACCGCTATGCTTCCGTGCTATGCGCTATTCACGGTTTCTTGCCCCTACCCTCCGCGATGACCCGGCCGATGCCGAAGTCATCTCACACAAGCTGCTTCTAAGGGCTGGCTACATCCGCCGTGTAACCAGTGGTGTGTACGACTTTTTGCCAATGGGTCTGCGTGTGTTGCGAAAAATTGAACAGATCGTACGTGAAGAGATGAACCGTGCCGGCGCCCAGGAACTGTTGATGCCGATGGTGCAGCCCAGTGAACTTTGGGAGAAGTCCAACCGCTGGGAGAAATATGGCCCGGAACTTCTAAGGTTTACAGATCGTCATAATCATGAGTCCTGCCTTGGCCCGACCCATGAAGAGGTGATCTGTGATCTGGTTTCCCGTGAACTACGCTCCTACAAACAGCTGCCTATGAACCTCTACCAGATTCAGTCCAAGTTCCGTGATGAGATTCGCCCTCGTTTCGGCCTGATGCGCGGCCGTGAGTTTATAATGAAAGATGCATACTCCTTCCACGCCGATGAGGTGTCTCTGGAGGCTGAATACCGGAACATGTTTGAGACCTACAAGAGAATCTTTACCCGTCTGGGTCTGAAATTCCGTCCTGTTGAGGCCGATACCGGTTCCATCGGTGGTAGTGCCAGCCATGAGTTTCACGTACTGGCCGAATCCGGTGAAGATCTGATTGCCCACTGCTCCGGCTGTGAATACGCTGCCAACGTCGAGATGGCAGAATCATCCCGTAACATCCCGGCAGGTGAAGCAGGTGATGTGACAGGTGTTGATACACCCAACGCCACCTCGGCGGAAGATGTGGCCACATACCTCAAAGCTGACGTTGCGCAGTTGGTGAAAACACTGCTCTACCGCATCACTGGTGGCCCGGAAGACGGCAACATCGTCGCCGCCTGCATTCGTGGTGATGACCAGTTGCAGGAGATCAAGCTGGTACGTGCCCTGAAAGCCACCAGCATCGAAATGGCCTCTGATGAAGAGATTAAAGCAGTTGGTGGCGTGACAGGTTTCGTTGGCCCGGTCGGCTTGAGTTGTAGGCGTCTGTTTGATGATACCCTGAAAAATAGTGTTGGCCTGATTGCTGGCGCCAACAGGATAGACATGCATATCACCGGTCTCGATATTGGTCGCGATGAATCCACTTCTGAATTTGCAGACCTGCGCCAAACACGGGCAGGTGATGGCTGTCCTAAATGCGGTAATGCTGTCAAATTGTCACGCGGTATCGAAGTGGGCCACGTTTTTGCACTTGGAACCTGCTACTCTGAACCTATGGAAGTTCAGTTCCAAAACCGGGAGGGGAAGCGCTCTACCGCCACCATGGGCTGTTACGGCATTGGAGTATCACGCCTGATGGCGGCAGTGGTTGAGCAGTGCAATGATGAAAATGGTATTGTATGGCCTCTAAATCTGGCTCCATTTCAAGTTGCTATTATTACGATGGGTAAAAGTGACAGCGGTTTGGAGGCGTCGGAAAAAATATACCATGAACTGCTGGACGCAGGCATTGAAGTTCTCTGGGATGACCGTAAGGAGCGCCCCGGCGTGAAGTTCAAGGATGCTGAACTCATGGGTCTGCCTATCCATCTGATTGTCGGTGATCGGGGGCTTGAAAACGGTGTTGTCGAAGTCCGTCGACGAAATGAAACCAAAGAAGAGGTTAAGCTGGATCAGATACTGCCCGCTCTGCAGAGCCTTCTTGGTGGGAGCCAGGCCTGAAGAGACGAGCCATTGAATATCTGAGCGGCGCTTCCGGCAAAGGCGTACTGGCAGGGGTGATGCTTGCGGGCTTTGCCATCTCGCTTCCCTTATGGATATCGTCGACACCGGAAGAGAAGCAGCATATGGCCCAGACCTCGACTGCTAAAGCTATCGTGGAGAAGAGTACCGGCTCTCTGGATATGAGGCCTGAGGAGAAGAGCGAGCTGCGCGAGATGCTCAAGCCCGTGGAGAAGCTGAAACCACACGACTTTGAACATGAGATATGGGTGCAGGACATTACAGGGCTGATCAGCAAATGGGTTCCCGACCCTGATGAGGCTGAAGCGATTGCCCGCTGGGTTCACCTCTACAGCGTACGTTTTGAACTGTCGCCGGAGCTTATCCTCGGCCTGATCTCTGTGGAATCCAATTTCGACCACTTCGCAGTTAGTAATGTAGGAGCCCGCGGCCTGATGCAGGTGATGCCATTCTGGAAAAAAGAGCTGGGGTCACCGAGTGACAACCTGTTTGAGATTGAGACCAATATCAGATATGGGTGTGCCATCGTTCGTCACTACATCAAACGCTACAAACGGATCGACCGGGCACTTGCTGCCTATAAAGGTGCACTTGGCCGTAGCAAGTATCCCGTTACGGTCTTTACTCAGATGCGCAGGTTCAATGCCACTATAGAAGACAGCCAAACG
>JAJRVG010000214.1 GCA_021545595.1 Zetaproteobacteria bacterium
GTGGGCCAGACCGATGGCCTTGTCCATATTTCGCAGATTTCTCAGGAGCGTGTTGAGAAGGTGAGTGACGTGCTCGAAGAGGGTCAGGTTGTTCGCGTGAAGGTTCTGGAAGTAGATCGCAGTGGTAAGATTCGTCTCTCCATGAAGGCCCTCCTCGAAGAGGAATGATTGATTCGCAATAGACATCCGTGTCTATTGCTTTGATCGCTTCGGCGGCGCATGTCCGCCTGCGCTCACGGCTTCACGATGTTTAGCCGCCACACATCCGTGTGTGGGAACAGAGTCTGGGGGCATAAAATAGAAAAAGAGGTGGGGAAACCCGCCTCTTTTTTGGTTATAGGGTAGGTGAAATGAATTGGATTGATGAGACCCAGATTGAAAATGGCCCGCTTGTGGTTAGTCACGCTATGCCTGATGCACAGAGTGTGGCACTTGGTATCTTTCTGGATGTTGGCAGCCGGGATGAAGATGAGGAGCAGGCCGGGATTGCGCATGCTCTGGAACATATGCTGTTTAAGGGGACTCAGACTCTGGACGTTCATGCCCTGAGTGAACGCCTGGACCAGCTTGGTGGCCATGCCAATGCATTTACCTCACGAGAGCGGACCTGCTTTCATATGCATCTGCTGCATGAGGACTGGCAGGAGGCACTATCTATCTTAACAGAGATGGTTCTCAAGCCGCGCCTTCCTGAAGATGAGTGGCTACGGGAGCGTGAAGTGATCTTCTCCGAGATGAGTATGGTGGATGATACACCTGATGAGTGGCTCTTTGACCAGCATATGCAGGCACTTTTTTTGGGTCAGAGTCTGGGGCGCCCGACACTGGGGACGAAAGATGCCCTGAAAGCAATGAGTCACCATGATTTAAGGAGATATCTGGAGGAGAATTACAGACCACCACGCCTGTTGGTTGCGGCTTCCGGACATCTGGATCATCAGGCTCTGGTTGATACGCTGGCTGAAATCTCATGGCCTCATGCAGGAGATAGAGGGGCGCGAGACACGGCCATGATGAAGCCGGAAGTTCATCTGCTTAGGCGAAACTTTGAGCAGGCTCAACTGGTTGCGTCATTTCCGGGCATTAACAGCACTTCAGGTGAGAGGCCCGTTGCATGGCTGGCCAATCAGATGCTGGGCGGGAGTATGAGTTCCCATCTATTTCGTGAAGTGCGGGAAAAGAGGGGGCTGGCATACAGCATCGGTTCACATCTTTTAAGCCTGAGTGATACAGGTATGTGGAGTGTCAGTGGTGGCACCGACCCATCACTTCTGCCTGAATGCCTGCATGTGATTCGTGAGACAATCGATGGCTTTGCATCCAATATCTGTGAAGCATCACTGGACAGGGCAAAGCGTCAGATGGAAGTACAGTTTCGTATGGGAATGGACTCGGTTGAAGGACATATGCTTTATCTTGGCGCCCGCCTTGATGAGGAGGTATTGCTGTCGCATACCCAGTGGGTGGAGAAAATCAGGGCGGTGCAGCTGGATGAAATCAGGGCATGGGCCGGAGAAAAACTTGCGGTAAAACCGATGTGGAGTATCTGCGCCCCGGAGTCTGCGCTACAGTCTATCAAGGGTCTGTTAGTATAAATTTTACTCATCATGTCTTGCATGGTCTTATTTCATACTGCAGCGCAGTATGTGAATTTTATACTAACAGGCCCCAGGAAGTTGATGTAGGTTTCGCTGATGTTCAGAGCTATTCGTGAAGATATTCGTACTGCGTTTGATCGTGATCCGGCAGCCCGGTCGACCTGGGAGGTCGTTACCTGCTATCCCGGCCTGCATGCCATCTGGATGCATCGTCTGGCTAATCTGTTCTGGCGCAGTGGTCTGCGCTGGATTGGAAGATTTATCTCCCACATTACACGCTGGCTGACCGGCATTGAAATTCATCCCGGCGCAACGATTGGCAGACGCTTTTTTATTGACCATGGCATGGGCATTGTCATTGGCGAGACGACTGAAATCGGCGATGACGTGACGCTCTATCACGGTGTGACGCTTGGTGGCACCACTTGGCAGCAGGAGAAACGTCATCCAACCCTTGAGCATGGCGTGATTATTGGTGCGGGCGCTAAAGTGCTCGGAGCAATTACCGTGGGCGAGCAGAGTCGTGTTGGTGCCAATTCCGTTGTTTTAAGGGATGTTCCGGCCCATTCAACAGTGATCGGCATTCCCGGTATGGTTGTGGGAACGACAGAGTCGCTGATTGAAGATGGTAAAATCAATCTTGATCACCATCTGATGCCAAACCCTGTTGCCGAAGCAATAAAACATGTGCTACAGCTTGTGGATGATGTGAATGCAAGAGTTGATACGTTTCATCCGGATGCTTCCAGCAAGGAGTCGAAAGCTGAGACTAAGCTTTCCGAAGAGATGAAGAGGGAGCATGAGAAGATCGACCGGTTTCTTGGCGGTGGCATTTAGGTTGTAGTGTAAACATCTATACTTGACTAATATAGTGCGGTATATAATATCCTGCCTGTTCATATGGGTAATTCCCAAAGAGAGGTGATGTTATGCGCTTAACCAGTAAAGGTCGTTACGCTGTTTCTGCAATGGTTGATCTGAATAAAAAC